>JAXDMH010000367.1:0-5360 GCA_034666225.1 Myxococcales bacterium | reverse complement strand
AGCTGCGCGTCGCCACCGCCGATGATTTCGACCGCTGGTCGCGGGCCGCCGCCGTCGATTCGATGCTGCGTTACGACCCGACCGACAGCGCCGCGCACGACGGCTGGGAGTGGGGCCAATGACCGCGACGGCGTCCGCACCAGCCTCGCCGGACGCGCCGGACGCGCCGGACGCGCCGGACGACGAGATCCATCCGGCGCCGACCGGCGTCTGGCAGCGGTTGGTCTTCTCGCGCGATCACAAGACCATCGCCAAGCAGTTTCTCTTTCTGGGTCTGACCTTCCTGGCCGTGGGCGGGTTCATGGCCATGCTGATCCGCTGGCAACTGGCCAGCCCGGGGCGGCCGGTGCCCTTGGTCGGCAAGGTGCTGTTCGGTCCTTCCGGCGGCGTGATCTCGCCGGCGGCCTATGCGGCGCTGTTCACCATGCACGGCACGATCATGATCTTCTTCGCCATCACGCCCATCTTGATTGGCGCGTTCGGAAATTTCTGCATCCCGCTTTTGATCGGCGCCCGCGACATGGCCTTTCCCACGCTGAACATGCTGTCGTTCTGGACCATGTTCGCGTCGACGGCCACGCTGACGGCGTCCTTCTTCGTGCCTTTGGGAGCCGCGCAGGCGGGCTGGACCGGCTACCCCACGCTGTCGACAGCCATCGGCACGCCCGGCCCGGGGCAGACGATGTGGATCATCGCCATCTACCTGAACGGCGCCTCGTCGATCATGGGCGCGGTCAATTACATCACCACCATCGTTCGTATGCGCGCGCCCGGGATGGGGTACTTCCGCATGCCGCTGACGGTCTGGGGCTTCTGGCTGACGGCGGTGCTGAACGCGCTGTTCGTGCCGGTGCTGGCCGCCGGCATGGTGCTGCTGTTTTTTGATCGCGTGCTGGGAACGACGTTCTTCATCGCCGGGTCGACCATCAAAGGCGGTGGCGATCCCATCCTGTACCAGCACCTGTTCTGGATCTTCGGCCACCCCGAGGTCTACATCTTGATCCTGCCCGCCTGGGGGATCGTGTCGGATCTGCTGGCCTTCTTCGCGCGAAAACCAGCCTACGGCTATCGCGTCACCGTCTGGTCAATGATCGCCATAACCGCCCTGTCCGCCGTGGTCTACGGTCACCACATGTTCGTCACCGGCATGAGCCCGATGCTGGGCGAGAGCTTCATGCTGCTGACCATGATCATCTCCGTGCCGGCCGTGCTGCTGTTCCTCAACTGGCTGGGGACGATCTGGCGCGGGGCGATGCGCACGCGAACGCCGATGCTTTTCTGCCTGGGGCTGGTGTTCACCTTCGGACTGGGCGGACTGACCGGCCTTTTTCTGGCCGACATCGTCAGCGACATCTACCTGCACGACACCTACTTCGTGGTCGGGCATTTCCACCTGATCATGGCCGCCGCCGTGCTGCTGGCGACGTTCGCCGCCATCTATTACTGGTTCCCCAAGATGTTCGGCCGGATGATGAATGAACCGCTGGGCAAGCTGCATTTCTGGCTGACCATCGTGACGTTGAACCTGGTGTTCGGCGGTCAGCTGCTGATCGGCTATGCGGGGATGCAGCGTCGGCTGTACAACCCGTCGGTCTACGAGTTCCTGCGGCCGCTGCTGCCGCTGAATCGCGGGATCTCGCACGCGGCGTTTCTCCTGGGCGCCGCGCAGCTGATCTTCGTGGTGAATTTCTTCTGGAGTCTTTTCCGCGGGCCCGTGGCGGCCGCCAACCCCTGGCAGGTGGGGACGCTGGAGTGGACCACGTCGTCACCGCCGCCCCATCACAACTTCGATCGCATCCCCACCGTCTTGCATGGCCCGCACGAGCTGTCCCATCCCAGGACCGTCAAGCGCCTGCACCGAGACTGGCTGGCCCAGAACGAACCTTTGCCCGCTGACGAGGGGGACCCGCCGGCGCCAGCGACCGGCCAGCGAGACGGTTCCCGATGATGGGGTCAGCGGCGGCGCGGCGGGCTGACGGCAACCTGCGCCTGGGGATGGCGGTGTTTCTCGGCACCTGGGTGATGTTGTTCGCGGCGTTGTTCCTGGCCTATGCCGTGGTACGCATCCAGGCCGCCGCCTGGCCACCGCCGTCGTTGCTGCGCCTGCCTCGCGCTCTGCCCGGCCTGGCGACGTTGATCCTGGTGGCGTCCAGCCTGACGCTGCGGGCGCGCCTTGCGCTGCCGCGCCGGCTGGCGATGGCGATGGCGCTGGGCGCGCTGTTTGTCGTCCTGCAGGCCAGCGTGTGGCGGACGGCGCTGACGGCCGGGCTGACGCCGGGCTCGGGAACTTACGCGTCGGTGTTCTTTGCGCTGACCATCTTTCACGCCTTGCACGTCGCCTGCGGTCTGGTTCTCTTGATGGTGGTGGCGGTTCGGGCCGGGACGGGCCGCATCGGTCCAAACAGCAGCGCGCTGTGGTTGGCCACGGCGTTCTGGGATTTCGTGACCGTGGTTTGGGCGGTCATCTACGGAGCGGTGTTTTGGCTGTGACGGTGATTCGCCCTGGACGACGGTGGCAGGTGACGGTCGCCTTGGCAGCAGCGTGGCTGGTGGGCTGCAAGAATGGCCAACCTGAAATGCCGGCCACGGTCACGGCCCCCGTCACTCTGGGCGGGCGACTGGTCAGCGCCGCGCAACTGAATCACGGCGGGCAGGTCTATACCCAGTATTGCCGCGCCTGCCACGGCGTGGCCGGTGACGGCCGCGGTCCTGCCGCGCCGGGTCTGCGGCCGCCGCCGCGCGATCTGCGCCTGGGCGTCTACAAGTTCGGCGCCGTCCCCGCCGGCCAGCTGCCAGGCGACGCCGATTTCCTCCGGATCATTCGCGGCGGCTTGCACGGCACCGCCATGCTGGCCTGGGATGTCCCTGTCGCCGAGCTGGACGACCTCATCCAGTACATGAAGTTATTCGCGCCCCGCTGGCGAACCGAGCCAGCTGGCGAGCCCATCGTCCCCTCGCTTGATCCCTACCAGGCGACCGACCGCGAGGCGGTCGCGGTGGAGCGCGGGCGCAAGGTCTATCACGGGCTGGCCCAGTGCGCGGTGGCCTGCCATCCCGCCTATGCCACCAAACCGGAGATCTACGCCGCCACCAAAGAGCTGACCGGAATGGCGCTGGCCGCCTTCCGGCCGGACCTTTATCAGCCGGTGCCCAAGGACAGCGATTTCGGCGTGAAGATCTTGCCCACGGACTTCACCTTCAGCCCCCTTCGTTCGGGCGAAACGTTGCCGGACATCTATCGCTCGATCGCTTCAGGGATCGGCGGCACGGCCATGCCCACCTGGAAGAACGTCCTGCCCGAGACCGACCTCTGGGCGATGGCGCACTATGTCCGCTGGCTGGTCAGCCTGCGCGAAGCCAAGGCAGCCGACCAGTTGAAGCAGCGTTTGCTCAATCAACCGGCCTGGGCGCCACCACCACCTCCGGACGCCGCCGTTGACGGCAATGGCGATGGTGGTCTGACAGCCGACGGCGCGACAGCCGACTGAAAGAGACCGGGCGCGGAAGCCAATCGCCTGGCCGCCGCGCCCGATTGATCGGCTTGGTTCGTGGACCTTACTGCCGTCGCAGGCGGCGAACGGCGAACAGACCCAGCAGAGTGAAGAGCGCCAGGCCCTCGACCAGCGAGGTTTCGCGATTGGGATTCATCGAGCAGCCGCCGGCCGATCCCGATTTTGGACCGTCAGCCGTCGGCGGAACGGGGTTGCCGCTGCCCGAGCCGCTTGTCGGCGTGACCGCCATGCTGCCGCCTTCCTTGATGGTGTCTCCGCCGCGCGCGACACCCAGGCCGCCGGGCGGCGCGCAGATCTTACTGACGGGACCCGTGTCCCGGGGCGCGGGCGAACTGGGTCCCGCGCCGCCGCCGCTGCTGGGCGCGGATGCGCCGCTCGACGGCGTGGCGCTGGTCGACGTCGCGGTGCCGGGCGTCGCGGTGGCCGACGGCACCGCAACGCAGGTCCAGCTGGCCGGACAGTCGCTGTCGCCGCTGCACACGGTCGCGGTCGGCTGGCAATAGCCGGGGAATGACGTGGTCGTCGTGCAATTGTCCGCCGGCCGGGTTCCGCCGTCAGCGGCGGGGGGCGCGGTCGGCGATGCCGAGTTGCCGCCACCCGATGAACCTGCCGAGCCTGAGGAGGAGGTGCCACCTGATGCCACCCCGGTTCCTGACCCGCCAGATGACGAGCACATCCCGATCACCTGCGGCTGGCAGGTAAAACCGTCGCCGCACTCGGCGCTGGCGTTGCACGGAAGCTGCCATTTGAAGGCGCAGACCGACCGCGTCGTCGTCGTACAGGTGGTGGGGTCGGGCGCGACCTTTGTCGGACAGTCGCTGTTGGGCGGGCAAGGAGCAACCGCGGACCCGCCACTGCAAGAGGTGCTCGATTCAGAGTGGCAGACCATGCCGCTGCCGCAGTCGGCGTCCGCGGTGCAACTCCTCGGCTCGCATGAGTAATAGGTCTCGGTCTTCGGGGCCGGGTCGGGTTTCGCGCAGTCCGCAGCGTCGGGAGGACAGGCCGGCGTGGTACCGCCGACCACGCCCGAGGCCACGCAGGCGTGACTTTGTGGGCAATCAGCGTCGGTCTTGCAGGTCTGTGCCGATGCGTTACCAGCGACAGTCAGTGCGGTGACGGCAACGGCGGCACTGCAGAGCATCAGTTTGGTTCGCGACATAATTTGTAAACCTTTCGTGTGGGCGGGGTGACCCTCAACAAAGCAGAACACATGCCAAAGATGTCTGAATCAAAAACAGCGTATCGGGGCGCTTTCCCGACGGAATGCGGCGTCCCAGCAGTCAGTTTTTTGATGAACGCGGCCCTTTTCCGCTGGGACTGTCGTGACCGGCTCTGCCCGAGACGCCGGTCGCGAGCCCACAAACTTTGGCGACCAGGGTGCGACCAAATGGCGACGGGCCACCGAGAAAAATCGTTACGGGAAAGACCGGAATGAACCCAAAATTCATGTCTGAGCCGGCCACCGCGTGTATGCTCCCGCGCATGTTTGTGGGGCAAAAACGGGGATGGATCGCGGGTATCATTGTGCCTTTGGTGGCTCTGGCGTTCAGCGCCTGCCAGAAGCCCGAAGATCAAATCAGCATCATTCCGACAACGAACGGCAGCGGCGGTGCCAGCGTTGAAGCAAGCGGTGGCGCGGGCGGCGATGATGTCGACGCTGCAGGCACGGACGGCAGCGATGAGGACGGTAGCGCAGGAATGGACGGCAACGTTTCGGTCGGTTCGGGCGGAGCCACCGGCAGCGGCGGCGCCATCGGTTCGGGCGGCGCCATCGACGCTGGGCCAGTCGACGTCGTGACGCCCGTCGACCTTCCCCCGCCGGTCGATGGCCCCCCGCCGGTCGTGATG
>JAXDMH010000366.1:0-3236 GCA_034666225.1 Myxococcales bacterium | reverse complement strand
CGCAGGTGCGCAGTACGTCGCAACTCCAAGCAAACCCATAAGGCGCGCGCGCCGTTCGGTGTTTGAGCACGGGAGGGAACCCCACCCCTGCCGCCCCCCCGACGGAGCGAATGGCGCCCGCTCACCTATCCGCCGCTGCTCGCGCCGCCGCCGCTGCCGTTTCCGTTTCCGTTTCCGCCACCCCCGTCGCCAGCTTCCAAAAAGCTGCGAAGGTCCTGTTCCTTCACCGCCGGTTCGCCGCCCGCGACGTTGTCCAGCTTTCCGTCGCGGATCCAGGTGCACAGCTCGTCGACCAGTTCGTACAAATGATCAAACGATTCGACGATGAACAGCAGCGGCTGGAAGTGATCGATCTCGAAGTGTTGATTGACCACCCATTCGATCTGGAACGGATAGCGCTGCACGTCCGGCCCGTCGATGGCGTGGGCGATCTCGCCGTAGCTGCTCAGCAGGCCGCTTCCGTACGCCTTCAGGTCGGCACCGTCCGGGCCGCCGCGCATCAGGCCGAACTCGACGCTGAACCAGAAGAACCGCGACATCGCCTTGATGTTGCTGGTCAGGCGCCGCAGCTTCTCGTGCTCGTCGGTGATGGCGCGGGCCTGCTCGGCGGCGACGGCGGCGCACTCGCCAAAGCGCACCAGCGCGCCGGCGAAGGCGGGATCGGTGTGCATGGGGACGTGGCCGGCGATGTCGTGGAAGATGTCGGGTTCGGGCAGATACTCCAGCGTGCTGCCGTCGCGAATGGTGACGGTGGTGGGAAATTCGCGGCGGCGCAGGCAATCGAAGAACACATAGGACGGGACGTAACCGCTGACGGCGCGCGCGGAGAATCCGGTCAGCGGCTTCATGAACCGGTTGACGTCTTCAAAGCGCGGCACGCGGTCGTGGTCCAGTCGCAGCTTCTCCATGCCGGCCTGAAATCGTTCGTTGGCGTACCGTTGCCAGCGCGGCTGCATGCGCGTGAACAGGCGCTGCCAGGTGGCGTGGTTCTCCGGCGAGTACAGAGCGTACGGCTGGTGGATGTAGATGTCACCCTGGGCCTGCGCCTGCTCGATGAACGCCGCCTTGGCGGTGGTGAGACCACTGCCGGGAGCCAGGATCCGATGGGCCGGTTGCACGTGCATCCCTCTGCCCAAAAGTATAGGCCCTGACCGGGTCCCCGTCGCCAAACGGGCCTTTCTGCAGAGCGCGCGCCGCGATCAAGCCGTATGGGACAGCCGCCCACATCCCCGGGCGCGTACGTGATCGTTCCAGCCGAGCCCCGCCTCCGGGCAGTGCCGCAGCACCGGTAATCCCCCGGCCAAGGCGCGAATCTGCTCGGCCAGGCGTTGCCCCTTTTCGTCGTCGCCAAAGGCCAGCACGACGGTGACGCCGGGGGGCAGCATGCGCAGGACGTGACCGATCATCTGGCGCTGGCGCGGCAGCAAACTGCCCACCGCCATGTAACAGGCCGAGCGACCGCCGTTGGCCTGTTCATAGCTGAGGGCGTCGATCGGTCGCTGCACCAAAACCAGTTGCTTGTCGGTGGTGCGAAAGCGGCTCATCCATAGATCGGTCGTCGGTTCGGCCAGGACGCGCGAGACGTCGTTGGCGCTTTGGGTCTGGCCGAAGCGCCACTGGTCGACACCCTCGACGCGGATACCGAAACGCCGGAGCAGCTTCTGCGCATCCATGGGGCCGCCTTTCACTAGGATCAACGCGAAGCCCCGGGTGATATTCCCTGGCTGGCTGCCTGCGCGCGCGGCGCTGTCAGATCACCACGCCGTCGGCGATCACTCCATTTTTCGGGACGATCACGATGCCCTCGCGAATGAAGTAGCCGTTTCCGTCGGCTTCCTTGATCTGCGCGGCGTTGACGATCTTCACGCCGCGCCCGATGCGCGCGTTCTTGTCGATGATGGCGTTCTCGATGATCGTCTCGGACCCGATGCCGATGGGTGGGATCCCGGCCCGTTCGGTGGCGCGGATCTGCTCCAGCGTTTCGTACTCGTCGGCGCCGATGAGCAGGCTGTTGCGAACCTGCACGGCGCTGCCGATGCGGCTGCGGATCCCGATCACCGCGCGGTCGATGGTGGCGCCGTGAAGGATGCAGCCTTCGGAGATGAGCGCGTTGTGGACGTTGCAGCGCTCGACCTTTGACGCCGGCAGGAAACGCGGGTGGGTATAGATCGGCCGGCCGGCGTCGTAAAAATCAAAGGGCGGGATCGATTCGCACAGGGCCAGGTTGGCCTGAAAGTAAGATTGGATGGTCCCGACGTCTTCCCAGTAGCCCTGGTAGACGTGGGCCTGCACGCGCTTGCGCGGGACCGCGTCGGGGATGACGTGGCGGCCGAAATCGACCAGCTGCGGGTTGCCCAGCGCCTGCTCCAGCGCCTCGCGCGTGAAGATGTAGATGCCCATCGACGCCAGAAAACCGGGGCCGCTGCCGGGAATCTGAGAGGCCAGGCCAGGCAGACGGTCAGCGGGCGGCTTCTCGTCGAAGTGGGTGATGCGCCCGTGGGGGTCCATCTTCAAGATGCCGAACTGCGAGGTCTCCGCGGCGGCGACGGGGATGACGGCGACGGTGGCGTCGGCGTTGCTTTCCCGGTGGGTCTTCAGCATCTGCCGGTAGTCCATCTGGTACAGCTGGTCGCCCGACAGGATCAGGACGTCGCGCGCCGGCTGGCGGTGCATGTGGCGCAGGCTCTGACGAACGGCGTCCGCCGTCCCCTGGAACCAGTTGCCCCCTTCGTCGGTCTGTTCGGCGGCCAGCACCGATACGAATCCTGAAGAAAAAATATCGAACTTGTAGGTCAGCCCGATGTGCTTGTTCAGGCTCTCCGAGTTGAACTGGGTGAGCACGTAGATGCGCCGCAGGTTCGAGTTCAGACAGTTGCTGATGGGAATGTCGATCAGCCGGTACTTGCCGGCGATGGGCACCGCCGGTTTCGATCGCTTGTAGGTGAGGGGGAAAAGGCGCGTCCCGCGGCCGCCACCCAAGATCACTGCCAGCACGTCGTCCATGACCGGCGGATATTCTCACGACTTCGCTCGCTGCGCTCGCTGCGCGAAAGGGGCCTGCTGGCCCCTCTCGCGAGCTCTCCCCGGCGCCTCTCGCAAGGGGAGCCGCGCGGGCAAAGCCCGCGCTCCCGATTGAAAGAGCGGCGCCTCCGTCGAGAAACGGCGCGATCGAGACTTCGCTGTCAGTGCGTGATGATTTTTCCGTCGGGGCACGTCGCGGCGGGTGCGCGTCGTCG
>JAXDMH010000365.1:0-2677 GCA_034666225.1 Myxococcales bacterium | reverse complement strand
TATCAATTCGCCTCCACCCATTTATCCGGCAACGGATTGCCCCTGGTGCCGTCACTGTCAGAGTTCAACCTCTCTCAATATTACATGCCCGATCGCCGCTTCATTCTGGGCGCGGTGACTTATTACGAAGGGCCCAAGATCTGGGTGTTGGAAATGGCGCCGTACGATACGGCGTCGGCGGCGATGATCACCAAGGTGTTCACGGCCATCCGCAAGGCGGCCTACTTCGGACCGGCGCTGGCCTTTCATCCCACGTCGGAGGCGGTGGCGGCCGAGGCCAAGAAACTGTCGGCGGCGGTGCCCATCAGCACGACGGATCAGATCTACGCCAAGATCGACTATCAACCGCTGAACCTGGGATCGACGGTGGGCAAGCTGGTGTTCGTCAACGCCGATGATCTGGCCAGCGCCTACGTCGGTTATCGCGACATCGTGGTGATCGATACGGTGCCCAATGACATCTCGGTGGTGGCGGGGATGATCTCGCAGGATTTCCAGACGCCGCTGTCGCACGTGAACATCCTGGCCCAGAACCGCAAGACGCCGAACATGGGTCTGCGCGGCGCCACCACCGATCCGGCGCTGCGCGCGCTGGCCGGCAAGTGGGTGACGCTGACCGTGGGCGCGTCCGAATACTCTGTCGTCGAGGCCACCCAGGCCGACGCCGACGCCTACTGGGACGCGCACAAGCCGGCGGCCATCACCCTGCCGGTCATCGACACCAGCGTGACCGACCTGCGCGACATCGGCGCCGTCGTGGTGGAAGGGGCGGTGCCCCTGCGCGATGCCATCGAGACCGCCATCAAGGCCTATGGCGCCAAGGCGGCCGGTTACTCGGTGCTGGCCAACACGACGGGCGTGCCGTCGCGCAAGGCGTTTGGCATTCCAGCTTTTTACTACCTGCAGTTCATGCAACAGAACGGCTTCTTCGATCGCCTGGACGCATTGCAAGCGGACGCGACTTTCAAGAGTGACGCCGCCACGCGCGACGCCAAGCTGGCCGTCCTGCGCGCCGACATCCTGGCCGCGCCGATCGACGACGGCTTTCAGACTCTGCTCAAAGCCAAGCTGGTCGCCGACTATCCGGACACCACCATGCGCTTTCGGTCCAGCACCAACGCCGAAGATCTGGACGGATTTCCCTGCGCGGGTTGCTACGACTCGCACACCGGCGACCCGAAGATCTGGGACGACAGCTTGCTGATGGCCATCAAGAAGACCTGGGCCACGGTCTGGAACTTCCGCACCTTCGAGGAACGATCGTTCCACGGGATCGACCACAAGACGGTGGGGATGGCGCTCTTGGTCCATCACAACTTCCCCAGCGAAGAGGCCAACGGCGTGGCGCTGACCGCGAACCCTTTCGATCCGTCGGGACTCGAGCCGGGCTTTTACGTCAACGTGCAGTGGGGCGGCGACGCCGAGGTGGTACACCCGCCGGCCGGCGTGATCAGCGACGAATTCGTCTACGAGTTTTCTTTCCCGGGCCAGCCCATCATCTATCTGTCGCACTCGAACCTGGTGTCCGCCGGGACAACGGTCTTGAGCCCGGCACAGGTGTTCGAGCTGGGCACGGCGCTGGATGCCATCCATAAGCGCTTTCAGCCGGCGTATGCCCCCCACGACGGCGGCTGGTACGCCATGGACGTCGAGTTCAAGTTCGACGGCGATCCGGGCGAGGTCCCCCGGCTGTACGTGAAACAGGCACGCCCTTCGCCGGGACGAGGACAATAGATGCAGCCGGCGCTCGCGCTCGGCGCTCGTTCGAAAAACCGCCCAGGAGTCCGCGGCTGATGTTCGTGGTCTTCGAGGGCATCGACGGCAGCGGCAAGACGACGGTGTCGAATCAGGTGGCCGAGCAGCTGCGCGGACGCAACGTGGCCGTCACCCACCTGCGCGCCGACGGTCGGTTCGCCTCGGCGGTGTCGGAGGGCATCCGCGCCTTCGCCCGCGACGCGCGCCACCTGGCGCTGGTCCCCGAGGCCGAGTTTCTGCTGTACGTCGCCCGCGACGTGCAACTGATCGAAGAGGTCCTGCGCCCGGCGCTGGGGCGCGGCGACCTGGTGATCGCCGATCGCTTCCTGTACACCGCCGAGGTGCTGGCCCGGTTCGGCCGTCACCTACCCGAATCGTTCACCGCCCCGGTGCTGCAGGCGGCGGCGCGCACGCTGGTGCCCGATCTGGTCATTCTGATCGACGTCGATCCGGCGCTGGCGCGGGCCCGGCGCAAATCGGCCAAGCTGGCCGCGGGCGACGAGCGGGCGCCGTCGCGCAAGGGCCTCGGCGGCGTGGGGCTGCAGCATCGCTTGCGTCGTGGCTATCAAGAGCTGGCGGCCGCCGATGGGCAGCGCTGGGTGACGGTCAACAACGAAGCGCCGCTGCCCCAGGTGGTGGAAAGCCTGGCCGAGCTGATCGACGACGCCCGCCGCCACAATGTCTCGGCGGCGATGAAACGCTTCCGGACCCGCCGGTCGGAGGCGGCTGCGTCTGCGACGGCGGTCCGTTCCGTCGACGACGCGCTGGAGCAGTTTCTGCGCCGGGTCGACGCACGCGCCGCCAGCGAGCCGCAGGTGGCGGCGCATCTTCTGGGCGGCCTGTCGGGGCCGCTGGTGGACCAGCGGCGGCGATCATTGGCGGCGTCGGTGCCAAAGGCGGTCATCGCCGGCTGCGAAGGGCT
>JAXDMH010000364.1:0-7106 GCA_034666225.1 Myxococcales bacterium | reverse complement strand
AACCGCCCGCACAGCCAATCATCGGCAGCGTTACCAGAAGCGCCCACATCCCACACACCGGCCACGCCCGAGCCCTAGAATTTCCCATGACGCCAGAATGCCAAAGGCACCGGGAACCCACAACCGTCGTAGGACGAAAACGCCGCTAAAATCCGACCAACTTGTCAGAAAACTGAGGTAGCGCCGGTCGGTCGAGCGCAAGAGCCCATCTTTGCGCCGGTCCGCGCCGACAGCATCGTGGTACAACGGTTGCACTTCTCCGCTGCGATCGTGAGCGAACAGTGATGTCCCTCCGAATGGCCAGCTTCAGCCTCTCCGTCAGCATTCTGGCGGGGCTTCTGATCGCCGGCGCACCTGCGGCCGTCCGTGCCGCTGGCGCCACCACCGGTGAGGCCCAATCGGCGACAGCGACCGCGAACCTTCAAGCGGAACGCCGCAAGCTGGAGGTCGATCTGCAGCGAGCCAACGCCGAGATCGAGCAGCTGAAGAAGAAAGATCGCGGTGTGCGCGACGACTACCGCCTGCGCGGGCGCCTGGCCGATGCCGAGGCGATGGCGCGGCGCCTGACCGAGATCGAATCCCAGCTGAACGCCGGCGCCGGTCACACTGGCAGCGCGGCGCAGCGGCCGCTGGGCCCGATGGCCGAGCCGGCGCCCACCGATGGACCGGCCGAGCTGGAAGCGCGCGCCGACATTCTCACCGATCAATCGCGACGTCTGGAAGCCCAGGCCGCGACGTTGACCCAGCGGGTGGCCGGCCTGCGCAGCCGTATCGAGCTGCGCCGCCGCGCCGGGCAGCTGGAATCAGATCCGTTCGCTCCCATGGAAGGCGCCAAGCGCCGGTTGATAGCGGGCGTGCCCGGCGGGTCCTCGCCGCCGGCGAATGCCAACGCCGGTAGCGCCAGTCTCGGGCCCGGCCGCGGAGGCGCCAACTCCGACACCGCTGCCGGTGGCCCATCGTCGGGCGGCGCAGCGCCCCAGTCGGGGCCACCGCCAGGAGCAAGCCCGGTCACACAGACGCCAGCGTCCGGCCCAACCAGCCCGTCGGCGAAGACTCTCTTCCCCACCGCCGCCCCCGCTCCTAGCCCTGGCGGCGGCTCTGGAACCAGCGCCGGCGACAGCAGTGCCTCGCTGTCAGCGCAGCTCCGTGATTTTCTCGATCCCAGCGCGCTGGCCGCCATTCGCAAGCTGGAGATGGCCGGCACCCCGGTCGCCAATCTGGAGGCCCTGGAACGGGCCGCCGCCGCCCTGAAGGAACGCGCCCAGAAGCTGCAGGGCCAATCGAACAGTTTGCGCGAACGAGCCCGCACCCCGCGCTAATCGCGCCGCCCTGATAGTATGCGCGCCGATGCGACGCCGCGCCTCGGCGCTGTTAGCGACGGCCCTTGCGGCCGCCACCAGCGTGGAGCTGGAGACAGCGTCGTGGGCTGACGACACCGAGCACGCCTCGCTGCGCGCGGAGCTGGGCATGGAATACGACACCAACGCCCAGCGCACCGAGCTGGTGGGCAACAGCAACCCGGCGATCGTGCAGTCGCCGCTGGGCCGGGGCGTCTTGACCGGCGCGCTGTCCGACTTGATCGCCCCTGGCCAGACCATCGCCCTGTCGGCGACGCTGGGCGGAAAGTTGTTCACGAAGCCCGAGGCCCGCAGCGAGAACGTCGGCGTGGTGTCGACCTCGGCGCAGTGGCGTCTGCGGCTGGCGGAGCGGGCCAACCTGGGTGTCGCCGGTTTTTATTACGAGGCGTTCCAGCAAGGTGATCAGCTGACCACCAGTGGGACAGCCAGCCAGCGCGGCGATTTTCGCTCGCTGGCGCCCAGCGCCCGCGTCGGTTTTTTCGTCGATGACCACGCCGAGATCGCCCTGACCGGCGGCTATCGGCTGCTGGTGTTCAAACCGAACCTCGACTACAGCTTCTCGGCGCCGACTGGCGCGCTGGACCTGCGCTGGCTGAGCGAAGACGCCGAGGCCGGCGTCGACTGGGAACTGGGCGTCGGCCTTGGGTTCGAGCGACGGGTCTTCGAGGGGCCGGCCCTGACCAAGGGCAACTGTCCAATGGCCGCCAGCGGGACCTGCCCCCCCGTCCCCACCGCTCTGGGCCGCCACGACGAATTCGCCACCGGCCACATCGAAGTCACGCGTACCGGCCTGTTCCTGGTGGGGCTGGGCTACATCGTGCACTGGAACAACTCGAACAGCGTGGGTGAGACGTTACAGCGCCATTTCGTCTCCCTCCGCCTGACGACCGGCCTGCCGCTGGGCCTTTACCTGGCCGCCCGGGGCGAGCTGCTGATCGCCCGCTATGCCGACCCGGTGGTGCTGGCGTCGGCCACAGCCAGTCAGGGCAATTACCCCGACATCGACCGCGAGAACCGCAGCAGCGTGCGCGTCGATCTCAGCCGCGCCCTGACGGACAACCTTCAACTCATCGCCCGCTACACCATCTACGTCAACGAACTGGGCGACTCCGTCGGCCAGTACCACCGCCAGACCGCGCTGCTCTCACTGGCCTTCACCCTCGACAAATAAAAAATCGGCGCCGCGTTTTCGCGCGACGCCGATCTGTAACTTGCGAGGACCGTTGCCCCTCACCCCGACCCTCTCCCCGCTCCGCGGGGAGAGGGAGAGAAGAGCAGCTTGCGAGCGAGGTTTGCGGCCAGCGCCAGAGCGAGCCCAGCGAGCGAGTCTACTGACGGGAGGCCGGGCTCTGCCCGGCCGGCTCACCTTGCGAGAAGCGCTGGGGAGGGCCGGTGGGAGGGGCCAGCAGGCCCCTTCCACCAAGCGAGCGCAGCGAGCGCTCTTACATCATTCCGCCCATGCCGCCCATTCCGCCCATGCCACCCATACCGCCCATGCCGCCGCCGCCGGCGGGAGGAGCCGGTGGCTCGTCCTTGGGCAACTCGACGATCAGGGCCTCGGTGGTGATGAGCAGGGACGCCACGGAGGCGGCGTTCTGCAACGCGGAGCGAACCACCTTGGTCGGATCGATGACGCCGGCTTCCACCAGGTCCTCGAACTCGTCCGTGGCGGCGTTGTAGCCGAAGGCGCCTTTTCCTTCGCGCACCTTGTGCACGACGATGGAGCCCTCTTTGCCGGCGTTGGCGGCGATCTGTCGGCAGGGTTCTTCCAGGGCGCGGCGCACAATGGCCACGCCGGCTGCCTGCTCGGCCGATCCCGTCTCCAGCTTCTCGATCGACGACAAAGCGCGCACCAGAGCGACGCCACCACCGGGGACAATCCCCTCTTCGACGGCGGCTCGCGTGGCGTGCAACGCATCCTCGACGCGCGCCTTCTTCTCTTTCATCTCGGTCTCGGTCGCGGCGCCCACGCGGATGACGGCGACGCCGCCCACCATCTTGGCCAGACGCTCTTGCAGCTTCTCGCGATCATAGTCCGACGTGGTGTCTTCGACCTGAGCGCGGATCTGCTTGACCCGACCCTCGATGTCCGGCTTCTTGCCGGCGCCGTCGACGATGGTGGTGTTGTCCTTGTCGATCGACACGCGCTTGGCCCGACCGAGATCCTTCAGCGTCACGCTCTCCAGCTTGATGCCCAGATCCTCGGTGATGGCCTGGCCCCCGGTGAGCACGGCGATGTCCTTCATCAGATCCTTGCGGCGATCACCAAAGCCCGGCGGCTTGACCGCGCAGACCTGCAGCGTGCCACGCAGCTTGTTGACCACCAGCGTCGCCAGGGCCTCGCCCTCGACCTCGGCGATGATCAAAAGCGGGCGACCCGAACGAGCCACCTGCTCCAGCACCGGCAGGAGGTCCTTCATGCTGGAGATGTTCTTCTCGTGGATGAGAATGTACGGATCGTCCAGCTTGGTCTCCATGCGCTCGGTGTCGGTCACGAAGTACGGCGACTGATAGCCGCGGTCGAACTGCATGCCCTCGACGACGTCCAGCGTGGTCTCCATCGACTTGGCTTCTTCGATGGTGATGACGCCTTCCTTGCCCACCTTCTCCATGGCATCGGCGATGATCTTGCCGATGAACTGATCGCCGTTGGCGCTGATCGTTCCGACCTGGGCGACGTCCTTCTGCCCCTTGGTCGGCTTGGACATCTTGCGCAGCGCCTCGACGACCTTCTCCACGGCCTTCTCGATGCCGCGCTTCAGCTCCATCGGGTTGTGACCGGCGGCCACCAGGCGGCTTCCCTCGCGGAAGATCGCCTGCGCCAGCACGGTCGCCGTCGTGGTGCCGTCGCCGGCGATGTCAGACGTCTTGGAGGCGACCTCCTTGACCATCTGCGCGCCCAGGTTGGCGAACTTATCTTCGAGCTCGATCTCCTTGGCGACGGTGACGCCGTCCTTGGTGACCGTGGGCGAGCCCCATGACTTCTCGATGACCACGTTGCGCCCACGCGGGCCCAGCGTCGCCTTGACCGCGTCGGCCAGTTGATTGACCCCGGACAGGATCCGCGCCCGCCCGGCCTCGTCGAACAGAATCTCTTTGGCTGCCATTTTTATCCTCTACTTTTCCATGACGCCGAGGACGTCGTCCTCGCGCATGATGAGATGATCGACGCCGTCGATCTTGATGTCGCTCCCGCTGTACTTGCCGAACAGCACGCGGTCACCCTTCTTCACGGCCAGCGGTCGCAAGATTCCCTTGTCGTCGGTCTTGCCGCTGCCCACCGCCACGACCTCGCCTTCGGCGGGTTTTTCCTTGGCGCTGTCGGGAATGATGATCCCGCCTTTGGTCTTCTCTTCCTCGGCAACGCGACGAACCAGAATGCGATCTGCAAGCGGGCGGACCTTCATGGTGACTCCTCCGAAATGAACTGGAAAACGGTCTAGCACTCAGCGTGAGCGACTGCCAGGCGCGGACTTTATGCACAAGTCCTTTTCTGTCAATGCCTTCGCGGTGCGTCGTTAGCACCCGGTTCGTGGTTCTGCCAAGGTTAACAACATGTATCTAATTGTAATGATTAATGAAACTTGACGAACAGCCGATGATTCTCTGTAGTAGAAGTCATGCAAGCCGCCGATTCGATCGAAGAGTTCTTTCACGCCGAGGTCGACCGGGCTTTCAAGGAACACGGACTGACCTGCGGCACTTTGACGGAGCACTACGTGGTTCAGCTGCTGGCCGCCTATGGTTCGCAGCCCATCGAGGAGCGCCCGTTGGCCCTGCGGATGATGGCGGCCCTGGACGCCACGCCACGCGAGCGTCGCCTGAAGCTGCGCGAGATCGGCGACACGTCGCTGTACGTGTCGGGCTTCTGGACGGACAGCCTGGCGAACAAGCCGGTCGACGTTGATTACTACATCGACATGGGCGGCACCGCGTACGGCGAGCTGGCCCGCGGTGGCACCGGCTGGTCAGGCGATCCGCTGGGCAATGTCTTTGGCGAGCTGGCCGAGAATTTCGTTCGGTTCGTCGAGGTGCTGATGCTGGTCAGCCGCCGCACCTCTCACTGCAACAACAATCAGGACGTCGTGCGCCTTTACCAACGCTGGTTGCGAACCAAGAGCCAGTGGGCCGCCCGGCGACTGGCGGCGCTGGGCGTGGTGCCACCGAAGAACAGCGATCCCCTGCAGTGACCACCAACGACGGAGCGCCCACCAGTGCCCCGTTGGCCCCGTCGGTGCTGACCCGCCTGCAACTGGGCTTGGAGCAGCTTTACAGAGTGCGAACGGATCTGGCGGTCGACGCGTTCGTCATCGACGAGGCCGAGCGGCAGCAGGTGGGGCCGGTGCGCGCCCCGCGCGAGCAGCTGTTCCTTCGCCAGTCGGGCGACGAGCTGGATCTGGCGCTGTTCGTCGATCCGGCCACTGTGGCCAACCTGGAACGCCACGATCCGGCGGAGGGCCTGGACGAGGAGAACTTCAGCGACTTCTGCCTGGCCGTCGAGGGGGTCAGCCATTTCGTCTACATCGCGCTGTGCGCCGCCGGCGAGCGGCGCGTGTCGGCGCTGGAGCTTGAGCTGCAGGCCGAGGTCGACAAGTTCGCCTGCTGCGTGCTGCTCACCAAGCGGGGAACGCCACTGCGCCGCCGGTTGTTCAACGACGTGCGGTTTCATTCCGATCTCGACGACAACGAGCGCCACCGCTATCAAACCGCCAACGATCAAGCCAATCGTTACGCCGCCACGCTGGAGCGGCGGTTCATCTGGCCGGATCGCCTGCCCGATATGCTGGGTGAGTTGCGCCAGTTCTATCGCCTGGGGCTGTCCGCCAAGCTGGACCACATCGCGCGGGCGTCAAGCTAACGAACGGCTAACGATCAGACGAGGCGCATATTGTCGATGAGGCGGGTGCGTCCCACGAACGCCGCCACCAGCATGACGGCCGGCCCGTCGACGCGGGCCACGGACGCCAGCGTTTCGGCGTCGCGCAGCTCGACGTAGTCGACGCTGTCGACCTGTCCCGCCAGCGCGCCCTGCACCAGGGCGATCAGCGCGGCGACATCGCGCTGACCGTCGCGCGCGGCGGCCACGGCGGCGACCAGGCCCCGCGACAGGGACAGCGCCCGCTGTCGTTCCGCGGGCGACAGATAGCGGTTGCGGGAGGACATGGCCAGACCGTCGGCCTCGCGCACGATGGGCATGCCGACGACGTCGACGGGCATGTCCAGATCGCGCACCATGCGGCGAATCACCGCCAGCTGCTGGAAGTCCTTCTCGCCGAACAGGGCCACATGCGGGCGCACGACGTTGAACAGCTTGCAGACCACAGTGGCCACGCCGGCGAAATGTCCGGGGCGGCGATCGCCGCACAGACCTTTCTCGACCTCGCGCACCTGAACGAAGGTTTGAAAGCCGGGCGGGTACACCGCGGCCGCGTCGGGCACATAGGCAATGTCGGTGCCCGCGCTGGCCGCCAGGGCCAGATCACCGTCGAGATCACGCGGGTACCGGGCCAGATCTTCGTTGGGGCCGAACTGGGTCGGGTTCACGAAGATCGACAGGACCAGACGTTCGCCGCGCCGGCGGCCTTCGCGCAGCAGTGACACGTGGCCTTCGTGCAGGGCGCCCATGGTGGGGACGAAGGCGATGCGTTCGCCGCGCTGGCGGGCGGCTTCGGACCAGGCGGCCATCTCGGCCGGCGTGCGTATGATGGCGGGCGACGCGCTCAATCCCAGCTCTCGTCTTTCGATGGA
>JAXDMH010000363.1:0-2782 GCA_034666225.1 Myxococcales bacterium | reverse complement strand
GGACGCGCTGGCCGGCGACGACAATCCATTCCTGGAACACGCTTTTCTTTCGGCGCTGGAAGAATCCGAAAGCGTGGGGACCGACGCCGGGTGCGTGCCGCTGTTCGTCGCCGTCCGGGCGGCGCCGGACGGGCCGCTGCTGGGAGCGGCGCCGCTTTACCTGAAGACCAACAGCTATGGCGAGTTCATCTTCGACTGGTCGTGGGCCAGCGCCGCGCACCGGGCGGGGCTGCCCTATTACCCAAAGCTGGTGGCCGCCGTTCCCTTCACGCCTGTGACCGGCAGCCGTCTCCTGGTGAGGCCCGACCTGGACGTCGCGACGGCCGGGCAGGTCACCGAGGCCTTGATCGCCGGCATGCACAAGGCCGCCGAAGAGACCGAATCGTCGTCGGTGCACGTGCTCTTCTGCAGCGAGGATGAAAGCCGCGCCCTCGGGCAGCACCGGTTTGTCCCGCGTCTCAGCATGCAGTTCCACTGGCACAACCGCCCCGGACGCCCGTTCGAAAACTTCGACGATTACCTGTCGACGTTCCGCTCGCGCAACCGCAAGCAGGTGCGCAAGGAGCGGCTGGGGGCGGCCGCGCACGGGCTGTCGTTCCGCACCGCCACCGGCGACGAATTGACCGAGCGCGAGTGGGCGGCCCTGTACGGTTTTTACATGGCCAACGTCGATCGCCACCACGGCACCGCCTACCTGACGCCGGCCTTCTTCGAGATCGCGCGCGCCAAGTTTCCGAAGCGGATGGTGGCCACGCTGGCGTACCGCGGAAAAAAACCGGTGGCAGGCACCGTCAACTTCGAGAAGGGGCGGCATCTGTACGGCCGGTACTGGGGCTGTGTGGAAGACCTCCCGATGTTGCACTTCGAGCTCTGCTATTACCGGCTGATCGAACGGGCCATCGAACGCCAGTGCACGCTGTTCGAGGCGGGCGCGCAGGGTGAACACAAACTGAAGCGGGGGCTAGTACCGTCGCACACGTACAGCGCGCACTGGATTCGCCACCCGGGGTTGGGCAGCGCCATCGCCGCGTACATCAAATCAGAGCGGCTGGCGGTGGAGGAGCAGATGCAGCTTTACGCCGCGCACTCACCGTTTCGGGCTCCTGGACAGAAGGACGACGACGCCGATCACGCTCCGTCGATTGACAAGCAAAGCGATCGCAAAGAATAGCGACTGTAAAGCAACCGCCTTTTGGCGCCGTCGAAAAGCCTCCGTTCCCAAACAAAACGGAGGCTCCCATGAAGATGAAGACGTTGTCATCGAAGGTTCTTGGTCCTGGTCTGGCTTCGACGCTGATGCGCTATGCGCTGGTGGTGCTGATCGGCGGCGCGCTGGCCGGCTGCGCTGGACAGCCTGACGATTCGTCCGGCGGCGCCGGGTTGGGCCAGGTGTCGGTCAGTCTGTCGGTGGTGCCCGCCGACATTCTTTGCTTGCGGGTCAGCGGCGAGGGGGCCGATCGCACGGTGGTGCGCGACATCGACATCCCCAGCGCACAGCCGATCACGGCGACGCTGACCGGAATCCCGCTGGGGCCGGTGACCTTCACGGCGCAGGCCTACGCCGCCGCTTGCGGCGCCGTGACCGCGTCTACCGTCGCCGACTGGGTCAGCGATCCCACCACCGTCTCGGTGGCGCTCTCGCACATCGCCACGGTCGACCTGACCATGCATCGCAACGGACGCGCCAAGGTGACCATCGAATTCCCGGACGAGGCAATTTGCTCGCCGGCGGGGGCCGCCTGCACGACGGCGACGACCTGCTGCTCGCACGCCTGCAGCAAGGGCGCCTGCAAGGACGTCCCGGATGCCGGCAGCGACGACGCCAGCTGACCCGTCGCTTCTTGCGTGACGGCAGCCTGGTCGCTATGGTCCAGACCCAGGAGGCTCTGAAATGAGACTGACTGGGCTAGGAATAACTCTAGGGATCTTCATCGCCGGCGTTGCAGCCGGTTGTGGCAGCAGCAGCAGCAACCCGCCAGGTCCAAGTGGCAGCGGCGGCGCCAGCGGCAGCGGCGGCGCATCGGGCTCCGGCGGCAGCGGCGCAGCCTTCATGGCCATCATGCCGTGTACGACGGAAGCGTCGTACGTGGCGGGAACCACCGTGAACTTCGACATGGGCGGCGACACGATGTACACGCCGAAGTGTATGAAGGTCGCCAAGGGGGCAACGGTCGCCTTCACCTCGAAGGGTGCCGACTTCGTCACGCACCCGCTTTCGCCCTCGAAAAAGCGGGGCGACATCGCGGACAACCCCATCAAGGAAACCACCACCGGGACCACGGCGTCGTTCACGTTCCCGACGGCCGGCTTCTTTCCCTACTTCTGCAAGACCCACGGCTTCCTCGACACCGGCGGGATGATGGACGGAATCGTCTGGGTGCAATAACCCGATCAGCCCGAACGGTTCTTGTCTGGCTTGCGCCCGGCCGGCTCTATCAGCCGGCCGCGGCGCTGCCGTCGTAACTGAACGTCACCTTGTCGTCCGCGTAGTCGATGCGGACCAGGCCGCCTTGGGCCAGGCGGCCAAAGAGCAGCTCGTCGGTGAGCGGACGCTTGATCTCGTCCTGGATGACCCGGCCCAGCGGGCGGGCGCCGTTCATCGGATCGTATCCCTTCTTGGCCAGGTACTCGCGGGCGGCTTCGGTCAGGTCGATCTTGACCTTGCGCTCGGCCAGCTGGCCGGACAGCTCGGCCATGAATTTGTCGACGATCTGAAGCATGACCTGCCGCTCCAGCGGCGCGAAGTCGACCTTGGCGTCCAGGCGGTTGCGGAACTCGGGCG
>JAXDMH010000362.1:0-2554 GCA_034666225.1 Myxococcales bacterium | reverse complement strand
CAATGGCCGAAACGATTTGCGTACCTGGCGATCGCCGTTCTGTTCGCCGGCTGCGGCGAGGCCAGCGACACCACGGCAGATCAATTCGGCCAGGCAACGGCGGCGCTGGGCATCGGCGCCATGTATTCGGGCGCGTATCAATTCGACGACTGCGGGGGCAACGCCAATGACGTCCCCAACAAGGTTTGGGGCGGTGACTTCTGCCCGCCTGGCGTACCGGCCATACGCAGCGGCCGCATCCTGGGGCCGGAGAGCCGCTGCGGCGTCAACCAGTATCAGTGCTCGTCGAACGCTCAGCTAGCGACATTCGTCTTCGGCGGCATGTATCAATACACCGACCCTTGCCCGCCCGGCACTTGCTTCACCGGGAACACAAACAATGAACTGACCGGCGCCCCGAGCTGTCCCCGGGGCTACACCGCCAATTGGATGGGCCGTGTGTTGCAACCTGAAGAGGGGCGCGGCGCCAACCAGTACGTGTGCACGGCCAGCGCCAGCAACACGCCCATGCGCTGGGTGTTCGGTGGCGTCTATCAGCGCGACGATTGCGGCCAGGTCCACGTCAACAACACATTCACCGGCGCGCTGTCATGCCCCTTCGGCTACACCAGCCATTTCTATGGCCGCGTGAAGGTCTCCGAAGGCTCGCAGTGCGGGGCCAACCAGTACGTGTGCATCCGTCAGCTCTTCTGACCTGTCGCGCGTTGATGGGAAGCCGGTGCACGAACCCGGTCATGGCGGTCGTTACGAATCAAGTACTTGGTGAACCGCAGGCGTTCCTGGGCGTCCGGTTCGTGACGGGCCGTTACGAGGCGCGGGTATGCATTCCGGAGGCGGCGGCGACACGCCGAAGGCGCAGGGGACCCGATTCGGGTATCATCTCCAATCGTGATCTGGCGCGACCACATCGAGATCAATCCCGCGGTTCTTGTGGGCAAGCCTGTCGTACGCGGGACGCGACTGGCGGTGGAGTTCATCCTCGACTCGATGGCGGCTGGCGTTTTGGAGAACGAGCTGCTCGCCAACTACCCGCGCCTCACACCGGAAGCTATCCGCGCCTGCCTGGCCTACGCCGCGGAGGTGTTGAAAGCGGAGCGGGTTTATCCTTTGAGCGCCTGAGTGAATCTTCTCGCGAACGAGAACATTCCACGCAAGGCCGTCGAAGCGCTTCGAGCGGCGGGACACGACGTAACGACGTAGCCTGGATTGCGGACCCCGAAACGGGAAGACCAGCCGGACGCGGGCAGCGACCAGCGTCGTCCTCGGGTTCACATCGTCCCGATCAGACCGGATAGTCGCCTCAGAACCCGCACGCGGCACCCACCGCCGGCCTGCCGCACCCTGTTGACACCGTACGGAAATCGCGACATACATCGGTCCGTTCGCGGGCTTAGCTCAGTTGGTAGAGCGTCAGCTTCCCAAGCTGAATGTCGCCGGTTCGACCCCGGTAGCCCGCTCCGCAGTAAGTGGCGGCAGTGCTTCGCACTCCAGCGACACGCCAAGGCCTACCTGGCTCCGAACTATTGGGCAGATACGGACACCTGTGTCGCGATCGCGCCGGGGCGGGCCAGCGGGGAAGCGCCTGATCTGGTTCGGTACGCACCGATTCGGTCGCTGGATCGCTGATTGCAAATCGCTGGTGCATGATGTCTCAGCGCCTGTCCTTACTTTTGGTTTTAACACTCGCGATCTCGCTGTCGACTGCGTGCTCGTCGAAGGAGGCCACCGCCTCGTTGAACGACGCAGACCCCGGCAACGACGGCCAGCCGATCCACGACGCGAAGCCGCCCGCGGACGCTGACGCTTCGGACGATGGCTTGGTCGCCAGGCTGCTGGCCCAACTTCAGGCCGCGCGCGCGACATGGGCGGACGCCAAGGCGTCGTGTCCGACTTACCATTACGACAGCGTGCGGCGGGTGTTTCCGTTTGGAGGGTGCTTCGAGACCGGTGTGGAGATCAGCCAGGACCAGCCGACGCGCCGACGTTACGGGAACTGCGATGGCACCCCCGTGATCGGCGATTCCTGGGATGAGACCGGGACCAGCATCGGCACGCATCCATGGGCCGCTGCCGCCTTGACCGTCGAACGGCTGTTCGACGATTGCCAGGCGAACGTCTCCGGGAGCGATCCGAGCACCAACGACCTGGTGCTGACCGTGGGGCCGATGGGCGTTCCGCAAATCTGCGGCCATACGCCCAAGGGCTGCGTAGACGATTGCTTCGTCGGGTTCGAGATCGACGGATTCGCCTGCGGGCCGCTGCCGCCTGCGTCGCCCGTCGACGGTGGGGCGGGCGATGCCGGCGATGGAGGGGCGCAGGCGTCGGATGGTGCCGGCGGCGACGCTTCGGACGGCTAGAGTGGTCCGCAATCTGCGACGAAAGACTTCACCGTCCTCTGGCCACGACGATCCCCGGAAGCGCGCCGGTGCAGGAGTGGGTCGGCGTCGAGCTCATGGGGGTCTCGCTCGGACTCGGCAGCGACAGCCGGGGAGCGCCCGAGCGGGTTCAGTACGGGGCGGGCGGCACGATTCGTCTGCTGCGCCGCCGCTGGCCG
>JAXDMH010000361.1:0-8197 GCA_034666225.1 Myxococcales bacterium | reverse complement strand
AGCTGTCGTCGTACTGGTACCCGTCCTACAACACCGATCTTGTGCCGGCCGGGCCCACCTGGCCGGACGATCACACCGAGGCCGACATCAAGAAGGAGGTCGGCGCGCAATCGTGGTCGTCGCCGACGTTCGTCATGCGCGGCAAGCCGCAAGGCAAGGCCACCTACAACCTGTTCATCGTCCGCCGCGGCGACGCCACGGCGTCCAAGGCGGAAGGCGGCGGCGAAGCGAAGCCGGCGGCGGCCCCGCCGGCGCTGAAGCTGGCCAGGACCAAACCGTCGCCGCAGCCGGGCGCGGTGGTTCCCGTCGTGACACAGGAGCTGAAAACGCAAGGCGGCGGCGCGTGGGACAAGTGGGCCCACAAGGTGGCGCCTTACCACGACGCCATCCGCAAGCGCCTGCACGCCGCGCCCAAGGTCAAGGGGTTCGCCGGCAACGACGGCTTTCTCTTTTTCCGCAACAGCATGGAATACGTGGCGGGCGGCGATCTGGAAAAGCAACCGAAGGGGAAGAACCCGCTGCCGATCATCCTGGAGTTCAAGAAGGCGCTGGAAGCGCACGGCGTCGATTTTCTGTTCGTCCCCGTGCCGAACAAAGAAGAGATCTTCCCCGACGAGCTGGAGCCGAAGCAGAAAGCCCTGGTCGGCAAGGTGGTGAACCCCTATGGGCGAAAGTTCCTGCAGTCGCTGGCCCACGCCGGGATCGAGGTTGTGGATCTGCTGCCGACGTTCCTGGCGGCCCGGGTCGATCACGACAACGCCAAGGCCGAGCCGCTGTATCAGCGCCAGGACACGCACTGGACCGATCGCGGGTTGCGTCTGGCCGCCGACATCGTCAGCGCGCGCATCAAGAAATATCCCTGGTATCACGAGCTGAACGCCCACGCCCGCACGTACAGCATCAAGGAGACGTCGTTCACCCGATTTGGCGATCTGCATTCGCGCCTGCCCGATCCGCTGAAGAAGAAATACAAACCGGAGACGCTGGTCGCGCATCAGGTGCTGGGCCCCGACGGCGCGGTTTACGACGACGACCCGGACAGCCCCATCGTCGTGCTGGGTGACAGCTTCACCGGCGTCTACGAGCTGACCGACGCCGAACACGCCGGCGTGTCGGCCCACATCGCCAAGGACGTTTCCTATCCCGTCGACCTGGTGATGAGCTATGGCGGTGGACCGAACGTGCGCCAGAAGCTGATGCGGCGGGGCGCGGACGCCCTTGACTCAAAGAAGCTGGTCATCTGGATGATGACGGCGCGTGACCTGTACAACTACTGGGAGAACTGGGAGCCGCTGAACGCGAAGTGAACCGCGCGGTCGTCATCCTTTCACTGCTGTGTCTTGGCTGCCAGTGCCAGCGAATGAAAAGCACCAACGACCCCAGCGCGGCCGGGACGCCCGACGCAACCAGCGCGACAACGCCGCGCACCTTGATCGCCGCCGCGCAAGACCTGGACGCGGCGGGCGGCGATCGCGACAGCGACGAATGGGCGGCTGCCGAGCTGACCCGGATCGCCGCGCGCGTCCGGGCCGAGATGCAGCGAGACCCGACCGCCGCCCCGTCCGCGGCCATCAACCGAACCATCTTCGACGTGCTGGCTTTCCAGCGCGAGGTCGACGATCAAGACACCCGGTACGTGCTGTTGCCGTCGGTGCTGCGCCTCCGCCGGGGAAGCTGCGTCGGCCTGGGGGTCCTGTACGTGGCGCTGGGGGCGCTGCTGGACGTCCCCATCCGCGGGGTGATGGTGCCCGGGCATTTCTATGTGCGCATCGACGAGAGCGGGCGCGCGCGCAACACCGAGCTGCTCCGCCGCGGCGAGGAAATGCCCGCCGCGTGGTACGCCAACCGCTACCCGATCGCCGGCGGCGGCGCCCCCGCCTACGCGCGCCCTCTGACCGCGACCGAAGTCGTCGGCGTCATCGAATACAACGTCGGCCAGCAGTGGAAGCGCCTGGGCCGTCTTGACGACGCGCGCCGCGCCTACGGCCAGGCCACCGCGCATTTTCCGATGTTTGCCGAGGCGGCGGCCAGCCTGGGGGCCACCTTGCACCTGCTGGGAGCGCTGGACCAAGCAGCCGCGGCCTATCAGGCGGCGGCCAGGGCCTACCCCGACCTGCCTGGCTTGAAGGCAAACATCAGCTTGCTGGGCGAAGACCGGGGCCAAGACCGGGGCCAAGACCGGGGCCAAGACCGGGCCCATACCGGGGCCTCGTTGACGCAGCCACCCCACTGAGTCGCCCCGTCAAGAACCTGTCACTGCGGCGCCGGAAAATCGACCCACGAAAGGCTGTCACGTGCTTAAGATCTCGGTGTAGGATTAGTGGTCGCCAGCACGGTGGTTCAGCGGGGCGGAGCGTGGCGGGCCGACGGGCAGGGTACCGAGCCGAGCGCTCGACGACGGCAAGGATTCAATTCAATCCATGAAGTTGCTCACCAACGGGACCGCCTCGGAACACGCCGCGCCTGAAATAGTGGCGGAGGATCCGCTGGCTTCGTTGGTGGCTGGCGCCGCGGCCGGCGATCGGCAGATGATGGGCGGAATCCTGCAAGCGGTGGCGCCCGCTGTCCTGACGGTGGTGCGGGTGATCTTGGGCCCCGACAACCCCGACGTGCCCGACGTCGCGCAGGAAGGGCTGATGGCCCTGCGCGATGCTCTGCGTATTTTCCGACGTGAATCGTCGGTCACCCAGTACGCCAAGCAGGTGGCGGTGCGCACGGCGCTGACGGCGCGACGGCGCTGGCGCTCACGCGAGCAGCGGCTGCAGGAGTTTCGGCGCGAGACCGAGACCGGCTCTGATGGCGATCACACCGACGATCCTTTGATTCGCGCCCGACGCACGGCCGCCTTTCGCGCGCTGCTGGACGACCTGCCGGACGCCCAGGCCGAGACGTTCGCCTTGCGGGTCGTCCTCGACTACACTCTGCCTCAGGTCGCGTCGGCGACCGGTGTTCCAATCAATACGGTACGCAGCCGGGTTCGCCTGGCGAAAGAGAAACTACGACGCCGGATCGAAACCGATCCGGCCTTATATGACATTTTGAGGGGGGGCGAGCGGTGAGAACGGTGGGGACAATCGAGGGCGAGGGCGAGGGTAATAAAATGACGACGACCAGCGAGCTTCATCCAGAGGAGATGTTGACCGCGGCGCGCAACGGGACGTTGGATGCCCGATCGCGACGCGATTTGATGGTGCACCTGACCCGCTGCGCGGCCTGCCGGATGGATCTGGCGCTGGCCGCGGACATCACCGTCGAAGGCCAGGTGCAAAGCAGCGACTCCGGTCTGCTGTCCGATATGGTGCAGCGGGCCCTGGCCGAACCGGTAGGCGCGCGAGGATACGGCGAGAGCCGCAGCGGCTTTGGCCGTCCGTCGTCGTCGCTGCTGCGCCGGATGATCTTGCCGGCGGCTTGCCTGCTGCTGGGTGGCGGCGTGGCCACCGGCATGTGGTCGGTGCGACGGGAGGCCCTGCGCCCCACCATCGAAGAGCTGCCTGCGCGCGAAAGTGTCCGTCCGCGGGTTCGCTCTGCGGCGCGCGCGACGACGCCCTATCTGGCGCCGCTGAGCGCCGAAGAACGAAAAGATCTGGAACCTCGGCCCGCACCGACGGCCCCCATCGCGGTGGCGCCGGCTCCCAAGCCCACGCTGCACGGAAGACCGGCGGCCCGTCACCACGCAACGGTGGCGCTGGCGGCACCCCCGCAGGCGTCCGCTGGACAGATGTTCGCCGAGGCCAACCGGGCGCGCCGCTCCGGTGACTATTCGGAGGCGCTGACCCAGTACCGGCAACTGGCCAAGCAGTTTCCCGGATCGCGCGAGGAGATCACCGGACGCATGATCGTCGGCGAGCTGCTCCTGGCCCGCCACTCGCCTGGCGAGGCCTTGCGACAATTCGACAGCTACCTGGCCGCCAGCCCCAGCGGCACTCTGGCCGAGGAGGCACGGGTCGGGCGGGCGGCGGCCCTGGAATCTTTGGGCCGCACCTCCGACGAGCGAGAGGCCTGGCAAGAGTTGCTGCGGAAGCATCCGGCATCGGTTCACGCGCAAAGGGCGAAAGACCGGCTGAATCAGCTCCGGTAATTGGAGCACGTGCGGCGCGGGCCCCTTGCCATCCCTGCCCTCGTCGCGGTCCTGGCCGGTGCCGTCCCGGCTTTTGCCGGCCCTGATGGGCCCGACATCGTTCAGGTGGTCATCGCCGCGCGGCAGACGGGACAGGCCACCGCCTTGCGCGACAACCTGTTCGAGTTGTTCGGGCGCATCGACGCCACCGCCTGGTATCGCGACGCACGTTCCATCGACATCGACCAGTTGATGAAGCCGTCGGCCAATGTGCCGGCGGCGTTGGCTTACGTCTGGATCGATCTGGCTGTCTCGCACCCCGACCGCGTGATGGTCTATCTGGCCGGCGCCAACCGCGATCATGTCCTTTTGCGCACGGTGATGTTGCCCGGCGGTCTGGACGAGGTGGCGCGCGAGGAGGTGTCGCAGATCGTCGCGTCGTCGGTCGACACCTTGCGCACGGGCGCACCGCTGGCCGTGGCCAAGGCGGGCGACGTGATGCTATCGCCGCAGCCAGAGCTGCCCGCTGCAAGACCGGTCTGGCTGACGCTGGGTGCGACCGGCGCCGCCGAGCGCTGGTCGGACAATCAGGCGATGGTGCCCGCCATCGGCATCTCGGCGCTGCTGGGAAAAGCGGGCGATCGTTTTGAGCCGGCGCTGTGGTTGACCGTCGGCTATCACGCCGCCACAACCTCGGGCCAGTCGGTGGATCTGCAGTTGCGGGGCGGCTCGGCGGCGCTGGTGGCGATGCCGGGATGGCGGCTGGGGCGGTGGCTGGCACTGCGAGGCGGACTGGGCCTGGGGCTGGACGTCCTGTCGGTCAAGCCCAGGCTGGGCGAAGGGCAGGTCGTGGTACGGCTTGATCCGCCGTACTGGGCGCGGTCGCCATTTGCGCGTGCAGCGCTGCGCGCCGACGTCGATCTGGGCAAATCGCTGCTGGCTTTTCTGGCCGTCACGGGCGACGTCAGCCTCAACCGGATGCGTTACGTGGTCGATCACGAAAACGGCATGCCGGGCGCGGTGGCTGTCTATGAGCCGTCACGTTTCCGGCCGTCCGTGCTGCTGGGCATCGAGGGGCGTATCATGGGTGGGTTGCCATGACCGGACGAATCCCGCAGAAAACGGCGCTGCTGGCCTGCCTGCTGGGCGGGGCGTCGTGCACCACCGAACACCGGGTGGGCTTGTTGGTCGACGACCCACCGGCAGTGGTGGACGGCGACACCCTGGGCGACGGTTCATTCGATCTGGGCCCGCCCGACGACGGCGGCTTGCCGGCGGACGATGGCGCGGTCACGCAGTCCGATGGGCCGGTCGAGGTCCCTGGACCAGCCATCTATTTCGCTCGCATTCCAGCAGGCAAGCCGCTGCCCGACGAGACGACCTGCGCGGCGCGTGTGCGGCGGACCGGCCACGAGGTGAGGCCGGACAACGCGTCTTACAACAAAGTGGCCCCCACGGCAGCCCAGCTGAAAAAGGTGACCCCCTTTGGCAGCGCGCGCGGCTTCGACAACGCCGCCCTCCCGATGGGTAAACGCCTGAGCGGCGATTTTGCCGGCACAACCGACGAGATCCTGCAGTGGGCGGCGTGCAAGTGGGGATTCGACGAGGATTTCGTGCGCGCCGACGCCTATCAACACAACCAGTGGCATCAAGGCGAGCTGTCGGCATGGACCAGCAACACCAGCCTGTGTCCGATGGGGGGACCGATCCGGGCGGGGGCGAATGGCCAAGAATGCGCGCAGGTCTTCAGCCTGTTCGGAATCACCTGGCAGTACCACCAGTCCTCGTGGCCGATGATGCGTGAGAGCACGGCCTATGCCGTCGACTACGCGCTCGGTCTGCAGCGGGTCTGTTTCGAAGGGTGGGTCACGTACATGAAAGGCTGGGGGCCAGCCGGCAAGATGTACGGACCCAACGACGAGTTCGGTTGCGCGGCCTGGTTTTACACGGGCGGATGGTACGACTTCACCACCATGCAACAGGTCAGTCACATCAGGGACACCCTGGCCGGCAAGCCCTGGCTGCCCGGTCCTTGATGGGCTGATCTCTGGACGTCTCTCCATCGTAAAAGACAGGAGCGGACGGCGCGTGATAATCTGCGGCCCGATATGGCGCGAACCTCGACGACACCGGCTTTGGCGGCCCCGCGGGGACGGCGACCGATTTCGTCGGCGCCAGGCGACGACGCGGGGGCGGCGGACCTGGGGCGCCGGGTGGCCGACAACCTGAAGGAACGACGGCGCGTCCTGGGTCTGTCACTGGACGAGCTGGCGCAAGCCTCGGGTGTCAGCCGAGCGGCCCTGTCGCAGATCGAGACCTGCAAGACCAACCCGTCGCTGAGCGTGCTGTGGAAGGTGGCGGTGGGTCTGGGCATTCCCTTCGCTGAATTACTGGGCAACGACCGCGACAACGTCTCGCTGCTGCGCCGCGGGGAAGCGCAGCCGCTGCGTTCCCCCGACGGGAAATTCGAGAGTCGGCCCCTGGCGCGTTCCGGCGCCGGCCAGGGCGTGGAGGCGTACGAGCTGCGGCTGGTCGGACACGCCACCCACGCGTCGGAACCGCACAGCCCGGGGACGCGCGAGCTGGTCACGGTGATCGGTGGCTCGCTGCGCATGACCGTGGGACCGGAGAGCTATCTACTGGGCATCGGCGATTCGCTGGTGTTTCCCGCCGACCAGCGCCACGTCTATGAAAATCCCAACGCCGCCGAGGGGCGTTACCACAACATCATCGTGTACCGGCGCTGAACCGAACTAGACACCGAACATCGCCAGATAGGTTTCCAGGTCCGTCCAGTCGAAGAGCGATTCGTCCACCGCCCCGGCTGACAGACAGATAAACGTCTGTTCCAGTGGATTGTGGTCGTGCACCCGGCTGAGCCGCGGGCGGGCGCCTCGCGCCAGCGAAATGAGAGCGCTGACGGTCTGAGCGAGTATGTGCAGCGGCAGATAAAAAGGCCCCAGGCAGTCGTGCTGGCGGGTGTGAGCCAGTTCATGGGCCAGGGTCAAACGCGCGCGCGGCGTGCCGGCGTCCAGAAGACCGGGGCGATACAAGATGGCGTGTCCCAGCGTCACCGCCCCCACCCAATCGAGGCCGAGGCCGGGGCGAATCGGATACAGCCATCCAGCGGCGGCCGGCCCTTGCACGCGACGGCCGGGGCGGCCGCTGACCAGCAGACCGGCCAGGTGTCCGAGCACGTTGGTGGGCAGCGTCCACAAGAAACGAAGACCGCGCAGCAGTGGGTGCCGCCCCCGCGGACGTGGAAATCGCTTGTGGCTGCGCAACACGGCTGCTGCCCATTATGGCCCGGTTGCTAGGGAAGACCGGAGGACGTTTCGTCGTCCGCGTCCAGCGAGCCGGGCGCATCGTCACCGCCGTCGGGATTGCCGGCTTCGTTGTCGCCGACTTCGCTGACGCCGACTTCGCTGACGCCGGCTTCGTCCGGTGCGTCGACGCCGCCATCGGGAGAGGGCGTCGGCGCCGATGGCATCTGACTGATCCACGCCTCGATCAGCGGGGTGTGCTCCTGGTCGACGAGGCGGCTGGCGATCGGTGGCATCTGGTCGCCGGTCCCGCGGTGGGTGATGAGGTGGTAAAGCAGGCTCTGGTCCGGATCGCCGGGGACGATGCGCGTCTGCCCTTTCCAGTTGGGTGCGTTCACCGTCACGCCCACGGCCGTCCGCAGCGTGTCGAATCCCGCCGACGAACGGCCGTCCAGCATGGTCGCGTCGAGGCGCATGCGCAGACCGCTGCCGTAAGCGGTGGCGTTGGAATTGCCGTTGTGGCAGGTGGTGCCGCAATTCGAATGCAGCCAGGCCAGCGCCGGCGCGGCGACGCCGGTTCCGTCGTCACCGATGACCATCTCCGTTGTGGCGGGCGGCGTGGTCAGTCGGCCAGCGGCGACCAGCGCACCCAGCGTCAGGCCGGTGGCGCCGGGCAATCCCAGGCCGATCTGCTCGAAGCCGAGCAGACGATCGGTGCGGCCGCGGTGACACTTCTCGCATTCATCGTTGGTGGGGATGTGATAGGTGTCCCCGTCGCTGCCGAAGGGAATGTCGCCGCCCGCCGATTTCATCGCCACCGATTCGTCGGCGTTCCAGGCGTACGTGGCGTTGACCCAGTAGTTGTCGCGGAGTTTTT
>JAXDMH010000360.1:0-4524 GCA_034666225.1 Myxococcales bacterium | reverse complement strand
CAACGCCGAGTTCAAGGGCGTCCACGAAGACGCCATGAACCCAGCCATGCACGCGCCCGCGCTGGCCTGGTTCCGCTTTCGCTTGATGGACGACCAGAACGCCCGATCGTTCTTCTATCCAGCGTCGACGTGCGGTCTGTGCAAGGACCCAACCTGGATGATGGTCCGCTACAAGAACAGCCCGTAAGGTACCGGCGAGGTCCGATGGCTACATCCGCCGCCGTCGATCAGCGGCGCGCGCGACGACGACGCAACGCCAGCAACGCCGCCAGCGCGAACGCGGCCAAACCCGAGCCGCCGGGCGCCCCCGCCACGGCGCAGCCGTGTGACTTGGTGGGATCGTCGTTGGGCAGCGCGACCGCCTGCGACACGCCGGCCGTGACGGTGATGCTGCTCGACGTCCGATGACCGGCGCCGTCGACGGCGGTGACCGTGATGGTCTGTCGGCCGGTGATGTTGGTCAGGTCCCACTGAAAAGGCGCCGCCATCGACGTGGCGGTCAGCTTTTGCGGCGAGACGTTGACGGTCACATTGGCGACGCTGCACTCGTCGCGCGCGTCGACGCGGACCGAGAAATCGTGACCGACCATGGCGTTGTCGCCTGGCTCGGTGATGGTGACGGTGGGCGCCTGTGTATCGGACTTGCAACCGAACACGGCCGGCTTGTCGCCGCCCGGCCAGGTACCCAGGCGTTCCTTCATCATCTGATAGGAATTCTGGATGGGGCGTGCGCAGCGATCGTCCTTGACCGTGTTGTTGGCGTCTTCAAAGCTGTCGCAGTTGTGACAGATGGTGGGCAACATCAGATCGTCGTCGCTGGTGGTGTGCTCCAGGCCAACCAGGTGCGCCTGTTCCTGGGCGATGATGGTGGCGGTCTGCTTGGCGCTGTCGCCACCCATGAACGTATAGGCGACGCCGCCATAGATGTCCTTGCACAGGAAGGGCGCCACGCCGGCCACGCGCGCGTCGACGCCGCACCAGGCGCCGCCGCCCGACGAGATGACCTCGGTGTAAAACCGTCCGCTGGTGGGGCGCTTCAGGGTGAAGACGACGTTGAGATCGGCGTACCACTTGTCCAGATAGGTCTGAATCTGGCGCTGGCAGTCCTCCAGCGTGGGAGCAAAGTTGCACACGAACTTGGGTGCCGTGCCGGCGCAGGCGTTGACGGCGGTGGCGGGCAGTTCCTTGCCGTCGGCATAGGCCAGATAGACCACCCGCGGTTCGGCGGTGCTGCCGCCGCTGAGGTTGTCCACCGTCGGATCCTCGGGAACCGGCACATCGACCAGAACGCTGCCCGTCGTCTCGAGATTGGAAAGCGGGGTCATCCCCGGTTCTATCCCCGGTGTCGATCCGTCGCCGCAGGCAGAGAGCGAAAGCGAAATCAGAACGATTCCCCATGCCGTGCGAACCGAGTGAACCGAATGAACCGAATGAAAGAAGCTGCGTGGTGCTGACAAAACCTGGTTCCTCCGTGCGGGTTGCCGAGCCGGTGGCTATGAATCAAGACCTGTGGCAGGGTCTTCCTCTGGCCATCGTCACTCGGCCCCCCGAGCTTGACGCCGCGCCGCTTCCAGCTTGAAACTGAGGACCAAGCCAACCTTTCATGACTGCCGCCGAGACTTTCGTTGCCGAGCTAGACGCGAAGAACCAAACGTCGATTGACCGTCTCGTCGGCGCCCTGGCCGCCAGCGTCGCCAAGGAAGGATTCGAGGTCGCCGACGTCCTCCGCCTGACCTTGAAGGCGGCCATCGAGGGCGCCGAGGTGGCGGCCCTGTGGGTGACGGACTGCGATGATCTCGGCGCCAAGCTGGTGCTGGCCGAACAATGCGGCGACGGCGCCAAACACTACCGGCTGATCGCCGGGCGGCTGGCCGCCCTTGGTTTCGATCTCACCACTTACGACCCGCGGGACGGTGGATATTCCAAGTTATTCGCCTTCTTGCGCTCGCTGCAAACGGATGAGGAGCGTTCGTCGGCGGGCCACCTGACGCTGAAGGCCATGGCCATGGCCCGTTTCACCGCGCTGGCCAACTTCTGTGAGGAGAAAGGCGACGCCGAAACGGCGAACCTCTACCGCGGCCAGATCATGACGGACGAGCTGCGTTACTACGACGAGGGCAAGCGCGCGCTGGCGCTGTCGGCCACCAACGAGGAGAGCCAGGCCCGTGCGCGCCGCGCTGCGTATCGGGCGCTGGAGCTGGTGGGCGAGGCCCAAGATCCCCTGCAATTGCGCAGGGCGATGCTCAAGCGCCGCTGACCGGTCGCCACTTTCTCCGTGAGGTCGACAACACCTGCTATAGTCCTTGACACATGGCGACCGAGGGACCTGCGATATTACCCTCGCAATTCGGTCGCTATACGCTGCTCGCGCGGCTAGCCCTGGGAGGCATGGCCGAGGTCTTCCGAGCGAAGATCGTTTCGTCGCACGGCTTCGAGAAGATCCTGGTCATCAAGCGGATCCTGCCGCACCTGGCGTCGGACAAGACGTTCATGTCGATGTTCATCGACGAGGCCAAGCTGACCGCGCAGCTGACGCACCCGAAGATCGTGCAGATCCTGGACTTCGGCGAGGTGGGCGGAAAGTACTTCATCGCCCTGGAATTCGTCGACGGATTCGACGCGCTGGCGCTGCTGCGCACGTGCGCGCAAAAACGCATGCGCCTGCCGCTGCCGCTGGCCTGCTTCATCGCTGTCGAGGTGCTGGAGGCGCTGGACTACGCGCACAGCGCCAAGGACATGGACGGAAGTCCGATGAACCTCGTTCATCGCGACATCTCACCGTCGAACATCTTCATGTCCAAGGGCGGCGACGTGAAGCTGGGTGATTTCGGAATCGCCCGCGCCGAGGAGCGCGAATCGAAAACGCAGGCCGGCACGCTGAAGGGCAAGTACGGCTACATGTCGCCCGAGCAGGTGGTCGGCACGTCGATGGACGCCCGCAGCGATCTGTTCGCCGTCGGCGTGGTGCTGGCCGAGATGTTCATGGGGCGCCGGCTTTTCACCGCCGCCAACGATCTGGACGTCTTGCTGATGGTGCGGGATGCGCACCTCGATCGGTTGAATCGCTTTTGCAACGATCTGCCGCCGGCGCTGGATCGCATCGTGCGGCGCGCGCTGAAAAAAGATCCCGAGCAGCGCTATCAGACGGCGGCCGAATTTCGCGACGACCTGGCCGAGTACCTTTTCACGTCGGGAAGACGGGTCAGCACGACCGACCTGCGGCATTTCATCACTGACCTGTTCGACAGCCGCCCCGAAGCGGCGGCGCGACTGTCCCAGCAAGGGCGCAAGCTGCCCGAGCCGCCCGAGCCCGCTCGTCGCGAGCCGGCGCCGGCGCCGGCGCCCGGAAGCAGCCGCGAGGCGAACCCCGCTGGCTTTCCCGCCAGGCGCGTGTTGGACGAAGCGACCGCCGATCTGCAGATCGAGATCGATCACCCGCGACCCGGCGCGTCCCCGCCGCCAGCAAAAGGCGAGGCCATGATGAAGGCGCCGGGCGGCACCATGCTGGGTCAGGCGCTGGCGCAACCGCTGGCGGTCGTCGATCTGGATCAGTGGGTGAATGAATCCGAACGCTCTTCGGTGCGCGGCACAGGTTGGACGCCGCTGCCGGCGGGCGCGCCCAGCGGCCGCGGACGCACGTCCAGCACGCGCAGCGACGTCGGTCGGTTCGTCTCAGGCGCCCCCGGCCGCCCGCCCGACAGCGCCGGTGACGTCAGCATCATCTCGCCCATGCGGGTGTTCTCCGATCTGGCGGTGGCGCAGGAGACGGGACTGCTCCGTTTCGAGCTGGCCGGCCACGCCAAGGAGGTCTACCTGGTAGGTGGCGCGCCCGAGTCGGTCAACTCGAATTTGCCCAACGATCGCTTCGGCGAATACCTGGTCGGCAAAGGCGTGCTCAGCGCGGCCCAGCTGGAAAAAGCGCTGGAGACCCTGCCCCAGTACGCGGGCAAGCTGGGCGACACGCTGGTCGGGCTGGGCATCTTGAAACCGCTGGACGTCTTTCGTCTGCTGTCGCAACAGGTCCGCGATCGGGTCATCGACGTCTTTGCCTGGACGGAGGGGACGTTCGCGTTTTACCGCGGTGTCACCAACCCCCAGGAGAGCTTTCCGTTGGGCCTCGACACGTTCGAGATTCTGGGCGCCGGCGTCCTCAACCTTCCTTACGAGCTTCTGGAGCGACGGTTCGCCAGCCTCCTCGACTGTCACCTCTCGGCAACCGCGCGCCTGCGCATTCCACCCGAAGCCTTTCGCCTGGGGCCGACCCCGGGTGAGGTGCTGGAGATGCTGGACGGTCAGCGAACGCTGCGCGCCTGGATGGGCCATTTCACGGCGCCCGAAGAGCTGCTGACGTTCCTGCGCGCGCTGTACCTTCTGAGCGAAACCGACCTGGCGCAGTTCGACTAACGAAACTGCGCGCTAGCCAACCGGCACGCTAGCGAAATGGATCAATGGTCAGGTCGTTGGCCAGCGGCCGTTGGCGGCGGCGCACGGTCTTCAGTCGCGCCGGCGGAGCGGCCGCCGCTG
>JAXDMH010000359.1:0-2685 GCA_034666225.1 Myxococcales bacterium | reverse complement strand
ACTTTCCGATGGGCGAGCCCGTCGACGGCCGGCCACCGCCGCCGCCGCTGGGGCTGATCGTGGTCGACTACCTTCAGCTGGCCCGGGGTTCGACGGGACGGCGCGATGAAAACCGGCAGCAGGAGATCGCCGAGATCTCGCGCGGGCTAAAAGCGCTGGCCAAGGATCTGAAGATCCCGATCATCGCCGTGTCGCAGCTGAACCGCGAAGTGGAAAAACGGGAAGGCAAACCCAAGCTGTCCGACCTGCGCGAATCGGGCGCCATCGAACAGGACGCCGACCTGATCCTGTTCATCCACCGCGAAGACATGCAGTCGGACGCCCCCGAAGCCGGCCCCACCGCCACCGCCGAGATCATCATCGGCAAACACCGCAACGGCGCCACCGGCGCCGTGAAGCTGACGTTCATCAAGGAGTACACGAAGTTCGAGAACTACGCCGACGAGCCGGAGGATAGATTCTAGGGCGCCACCTCTGCGTTTCCGCCGCTCCCCTTTCCGGCTCCTTCTCCCCGCTTGGCAGGGAGAAGGTAGGGATGAGGGGAGAGCATTTTTCAGGCACACTAGACGCGTGACCTCACCGTCGATCCAGCGCGCTATCATCTTGGTGGCTGACGGTGTGGGCTGCGGGGGCGCCACCGACGCTGCGGCCTACGGCGACGCCGGGGCCGACACGCTGGGCAACCTGTCTCGCCGGCTGGGCACACTGCCGCTGCCCAATCTCCAAGCGCTCGGTCTCGGCAACACCACGACCATCGCCGGCGTGCCACCGTCGCCGGCGACCACCGGCGCCTTCGGCGTGATGCACGAAGCCTCCGCCGGCAAGGACACCATCACCGGACACTGGGAGATGGCCGGCGTGATCACCACCGACGCCATGCCGACGTTCCCCCACGGCTTCCCGGCCGAGATCACCGACGCGCTCACCGCGGCCACTGGACGCGCGTGGCTGGGCAACAAGACGGCCTCGGGGACGGCGATCATCGAAGAGCTCGGCGCCGAGCACCTCGCCACCGGCAAGCTGATCCTGTACACCTCGGCCGATTCGGTCTTGCAGATCGCCGCGCACGAAGGCGTCGTTCCCCTGCCCCAGCTGTACGAGATCTGCGAGAAGGCCCGCGCCATCGCCGATCGCTATCGCATCGGCCGGGTGATCGCCCGCCCCTTCGTCGGCACCGTCGGAAAGATTTCGCGCACGTACAATCGGCGCGACTACGCCCTGGTCCCGTCCGAACCGACGTTGTGCGACGCCGTCGCCGGCGCCGGCCTGGACGTCGTCGGCGTCGGCAAGATCAGCGACATCTTCGGTGGGCGCGGCATCACCCGGTCGATCCACAGCGAAGGCAACGCCGACGGCCTGGCCCTGACGCTGGACGCCCTGCCCGGCCTGCAGCGCGGCCTGTTGTTCGTCAACCTGGTCGACTTCGACATGCTGTACGGCCACCGCAACGACTGCGCCGGCTTTGCGGCGGCGCTGCGCCAGTTCGACGCCTGGCTGCCCCAGTTTCAAGCGGCGCTGCGCCCAGGCGACGTCGTCTTCATCAGCGCCGACCACGGCAACGACCCGACCACGCCCGGCACCGACCACACGCGCGAACGGGTGCCGCTGCTGGCCTTCGGCCCGGGCGTGCGCGCCGTTGATCTGGGGGCGCGCCCATCGTTCTGCGACCTGGGCCAGACCATCGCCCAGGGGCTGGGATTACCCCCGTTGCGAAACGGGCACAGCTTTGCGGCGCAGCTCCTGGCGTGAGCCGCCCGTGACCAAAGCGCGTGGCCGTCGCCCTCTTCCCGTCCTGGGCTGGATCGCCCTCAAACGCGACGGCGGCGAGCTGCCCGACGACGCCATCCGCGCCTTGATCAACGGCGCCGTCGCGGGCGCCGTCCCCGATTACCAGGTCGCCGCGCTGCTGATGGCCATCGTCTGGCGGGGCCTGTCGCCGCGCGAGCTGGCCACCTGGATGGACGCCATGATCGCGTCGGGCGATCGGCTGCAGCTCGACGACATCCCCGGGCGCAAGGTCGACAAGCATTCGACGGGCGGCGTGGGCGACAAGATCTCGATCTGCCTGGCGCCTCTGGTGGCCGCCTGCGGTGTGCCGGTCCCGATGATGGCGGGGCGCGCCCTGGGACACACCGGCGGCACGCTGGACAAGCTGGAAGCGATCCCGGGCATGCGGACCGACCTGGAACCGGCCGCCTTCCGCCGCGTCCTGCGCAAGACAGGCCTGGTGCTGGCAGGCCAGAGCCGGCGCCTGGTGCCGGCGGATCGACTGCTCTATGCCCTGCGCGACGCCACGGCGACCGTCGAATCGATCCCGCTGATCGCGTCGTCGATCCTCTCCAAGAAGGTAGCCGAAGGGACCGACGCCCTGGTCATGGACGTCAAGGTGGGCAGCGGCGCGTTCCTGCCGTCGCGGGCGGCGGCGCGGCAGCTGGCGCGCACGCTCATCGATCTCGGGCGGCGGTCCGGCCTCACCGTGATCGCCTTGTTGACAGCCATGGATCAGCCGCTGGGGCTGACGGTCGGGAATGCCTCCGAGATCGCCGAGGCCATCGACATCCTGCGCGGAGGCGGCCCGCCCGATACACGCGCCCTCACCTTGCGCCTGGGCGCCGAGATGCTGGTGCAGGGCAAGGCGGCGCGCACCATCGCCGAGGGAACCGCGCGCATCGCCGCCGCCATGGC
>JAXDMH010000358.1:0-5978 GCA_034666225.1 Myxococcales bacterium | reverse complement strand
CCGATCTACGGCGACGCCTACTATTTCAACGCGCAGGCCGGCGAGGCCAGCGTCACCAATCCCGCCCCCGGCGTCACCAGCGAGCAGGGCCTGTACGACTGGTTCACCTCACCGGCCAGCGTCGACTATCAAAGCCGCAGCGGCCTCATCACCGGGCCCGTGCTGCGGCGACAGGAGCTGGACGACCTGATGTGCGCGCTGAGCTTCATTCACCGTCACTTCAAGCAGCGTCTGGATCCGATGAACCAGAACCGCTGGTTCGCCGCTGACATCGAATGGAAGCTGGTGGGACCGGACCGCAAGCTGCTCATCAAGCAGGCCCGTCCCTACAGCTTCGGGCACGCCGACGTCCCCGCCGACTGTCGCGAGTTTTAGTAACCGGACCCAAGCGCTTCGGTCCACCGTGCTAGGTTTGGAGGCTTGATCCCTCCGGGTCCGCAGCGACGGTCGTTTTTGGCCGCCGCGTTGTTTGCCACGTCCTGCGGAATAGCCGGCGTGCCAGCGTTTCATTGTCTGGGAGCCAAACACAAAGGCGCCCTGTACGGCCCGCCCGCGCCAGCCTGCGCGTCCTGGTCCAGCGCGGACGCAGCCGCCACGCCGGCCACCACCACGCGCTTCGCGGTGATCGGCGACTACGGCGACGGCGGGCCGAACGAAATGGCCGTGTCGGTTCTGGTCAAGCAGTGGAAACCGGCCTTTATTCTCACCACCGGCGACAACAACTATCCGCAAGGCGCAGCCGAGACCATCGACGCCAACATCGGAGCCGCCTACCACGATTTCATCGCCCCCTACCTCGGGCGATTCGGATGCGGCGGCGATCGCAACCGCTTTTTTCCGTCGCTGGGGAACCACGACTGGGTCGCCGAGGACGCGCGCCCGTACCTGGAATACTTTCAGCTGCCCGGCAACGAGCGCTATTACGATTCCGTCTGGGGCGACATCCACTTCTTCGCCATCGACAGCGACGCCCACGAGCCCGACGGCACCGACGTCGCCTCGGCGCAGGCGCGGTGGCTGCAGCAGCGCCTGGCCGCCTCGACGGCGCGCTGGCAGGTGGTCTACATGCACCATCCCCCCTATTCCTCGGGCCCTCATGGTCCCAGCCCGCAGATGCGCTGGCCCTTCAAGGAATGGGGCGCCGATCTGGTGCTGGCCGGCCATGACCACATCTACGAACGGCTCACCGTCGATGGGTTGCCCTACGTCGTCGACGGCCTGGGCGGCGCCACGTTCTACGCCCTGGGCCCGCCGCTGCCCGCAAGCCAGGTCCGCTTCACCGACGGGGCCGGCGCGTTGCTGATGGACGCCGACGCAACGTCACTACACGCCCGCTTCCAGACCGTCGACGGCCGCATCGTCGACGACTTCACGCTGCGCTAGGCCGACGGCGCGGCGAAGCGGACAGCGTAGATGGGCGGCAGGTGCGTCGACAAGCAGGTCCAGCGATCGCCGGCGTCCTCGCTGACCCACAGCGAACCGGTGGTGCTGCCGAAGGCCAGCCGCCGGCCGCTGCCGTCGACGTCCAGGGCGTGGCGCAAGGTGATGTCGTAGGCCTGGACCTGCGGCAATCCTTCCGCCAGGACCTGCCACGTTCGCCCGGCGTCGCGCGTTCGCGACACCACCACGCGCCCGTCGACTGGGACGCGGGTCTGGTCCTTGACCGCCGGCACCAGCCAGGCGGTGTCGCCGTCAGTGGGATCCACCGCCACCGCAAAACCAAACACCGACGGGGAAACGTTGGCGATCACCTGCCAGCGCCGACCCCCGTCGTCCGAACGGAAGACGCCGTTGTGATGCTGGCACCACAGCCGGTCGGGGTTGGCGGCGGCCCGGACGACCCGGTGGGCGTCCTGGATGCCTTGATCGTTTCGCCGCTCGGGCGGCATGAACTCAGCGAACATTCCCTCAGCGCCCAGCTCCCAGGTCGCGCCGTCGTCGGCGGAATGCCAGACGCCGCCGCACGAAACCGCCACGCTCAGCCGGCGCGCATCGAGCGGGTCGACGCAGATGGAATGAATGCCCGGCAGCTCGGCGCCGCCCCCGAACCATTGCTTGCGGCCGGGGTGATCCCAAAGGCCGCGCGCCAGCGTCCATGATTCGCCCCCCCCCGCCGACCGAAAGAGACCGCCGCCGATGGTGCCGCACCACAGCCCCCCGTCGGCGGCCGCCTCCAGCGCCCAGATCTGCTCGACCCGCCAGGGCCAGGGTCGTCCGTCGGCGAAAGTTTCCACCACGCCCTCGGGCGGCGCGGGAAACGCCGGCGCCGCGATCTCCTCCCAGTGCTCACCGAAATCGGCCGAGCGCTGCAGCTTGACCCCGAAATGCCCCAGGTACTGCGCGCCGTACAACCGGCCGTCGCGCGGGTCGTGGTAGGCCATCGAGATCGAATCCCCCAGGAATGACACGCGGTCGATCTGCCAGGCTCCGGACGGCCCATTTTTTACCACGGAGAAGAGCCCCTTACGGGTCGACACCAACAGACGATCACTGCCTGCACTGCTCATCATCAACCTCCGGAAAGGGCCTGCATGATGTAGACGTCGGAATCCTCGGCCACCGGATCCGACAGTTGATTTCGATCGCGGGCCTGCACGCCGCCCACAAAGACCACGACGTGATGGCGCAGAGCGCCCTGCTCGTCCAGCACGTAGGCCCGCACGCGCGGGTGCCGCTCGAAATACGCGGTCAACACCTGGCGGACAGTTGTTCCCGGCAACGTCTCGTCAGGACAATCGACGTGACGTCCCAGGTGCGGCGTGAAGGAGACCCGCGGCATGGCCGCACGATACTATTTCACCGACGTGACGACAGCCTCGATTGCGCCGCGTGCCTGCGTGCCTGCGCGGCTCGTCAGGCAGCTTCGCGGCCCAGCTCTTCACCGAACAGAAGCTGCATCAGATTGCCTGCGTCACCCTTGCCGCCGCCGATGTGGGCCGCCAGCATCGCCGCAAATTCGTCCGCGCTTTGAAACCGGTGCGCCGGATCGACCGCCAGCGCCTTTTCCAGAATCTGCGCCGCCGGATCCGGCAGAGCCCGGATGCGCTGGTATCCCGCCGCCGTCGGCCCGGTGGCCGCCTGGTACAGCACGTCCAGGTCGTTGTCGCCGTCGTAAAACAGCTCGTTGGTCAGGCAGTAATACAGAACCAGGGCCAGCGAAAACAGATCGCTGCGCCCGTCGACGCCGTGGCCCCGCGCCTGCTCGGGCGACATGAAGTTGGCGTTGCCCTTGACCATGCCCACCTGGGTCTTGGTCACGCGCCGGTTGGATTTGACGATGCCAAAATCGAACAGCTTGACCTCGCCCTGCAGCGACACCAGCACGTTGGCCGCCGAGACGTCACGGTGAACGATCCCCATCGGCGAGCCGTCGCGGTCACGCTTGTTATGCGCGTACGACAGCGCCTGCAGCGTCTCGTGCGCCACGTAATAGGCCAGCCGCGGATCAAGGGCCCGCTTGGTCTTGTCGTAATAGCGGCTCATCAGGCGAACCACGTCACGCCCCACGATGTATTCCTGGGTCATGAAGTACTCTTCGTCCACCATCCCGAAATCGAACACCGGAACGATGTTGGAATGGACCAGGCCGGCCTGCATGCGCGCCTCGTCGATGAACTGCGCCACCGCCTCCTTGTCACGCGCCAGCTCCGGGCGCAGGCGCTTGAGCACGAAGGTCCGCGAAAATCCCTCCACGCCATACGCCACAGCGGTGAAGATCTCGGACATGCCCCCTTCGCCCAGACGGTCCAGCAGCTTGTAACGCCCGAACAGCGTCCCCGGCGCCACCTCGCGGCGCACGCGCGGCCCGCCGGTGGTGCTGGGCGGCGTTGGCGGAGCGGCAATGGCAGCAACAGCGCCAGCACCACCGGTTGCGCCCACCCCGGTCGCTCGCCCCGGCGTCGGCGGCGACGCCACGCTCAATACCTGCGATTCCGCCCGTCGCTGGGGCTTGCCCGGCGTGCCGAACTTCAACGTGTCCTCGTGCGGGATCGATCCCGTCACCGCCGCCTGACTGCCCCGCCCTCGCCCGCCGGTCACCAGCAGCAACAGCCCGACCACCGCCAGCGCGGCCGCCCCGCCCCAGAACAACATCCCCTCGATTGGTTGACGAGGCGGCTCGGTGGCCGCGCGCGGCGTGATGGGCGCCGCCGGATCGACCGGGTTGCGCCGCGCCAGCACCAGCACCGGCTCGCGGTTGCCCAGCGACGGCATGCGCGCCGCCCCGATCAGGTACGGCACGCCGCCGATGTTGACCGCCGCCGACGCCACCTTGTTCTGGCGCGCCTCCTTGACGACCGGCTTGTCCTGGGTGCCCAGGTCCAGCTTGCCCTGCGCGGCGAACAGAAAATCACCGACGATGACCCTGGTCGCCGGGTACTGCTCGCGCATGGGGCGCCACCAATCCTCGTTGTCGAACAGATCGACCAGGGTCGGTCCGTCGACCTTGTTCTCCAAGGCGGCGTTCAGCGGCTTGGTGGCCGCCGCGTCCAGCGTGCGCGCCTCCATGGCGCGCCGCTCGGCCGCCAGACGCTGCGCCGCCGCTTCCTTCAGCGCCGCCGTCTCGGCGCGAATGGACTGCGCCTCGTCGCGACGTCGGGCGTCCCCTCGCATGGCGTTCGCCGCAATTCCCCCGCCAGCCACAATCAGCAGTAGGCCGATGATCTTTCGGCGGGGACCCGCGTGCCTGCTCGAGCTCGACATGGAAATGGCCTCCGAAAAACTCCTACTCGCGATACGATCCGTACGCTTGACCCAACTTATTGGCGTGAGCCTTACCCTCTTCGCGCTCCAGCAAGAATGACGCCTGAGCGCCCGACGCCGTGACGTCGACCTTCTGCTGCACCGGCTTGGAGCTCGGGCTCCAGGCCACCACCCGCCGCGCCCCCACTGGCACGTTGTCCAGGCGGAACGTCCCGTCGGGGCGAACCTTGGTGAAAAGGTTGCTGGGCACCACCAGGACGTCGGCCGTCATGCGCTGGTGCATGTTGCAGAAGATCTCCACCACGCCCGGCGACGTCAGCGTCACCGCCCGCGGCTTGTCCCCCGCCCGATAGCTGCCCAGATCGAACGTGTTGCGCGGCGACGTGGAAAACACGTTGTGATAGACGCTGTCGAAATTGGGAAACACGATGTTGGTGCCCGCCTGCACCACGGCCAGCCGGGGGACGAACTGCTTGTTCTCCTGCCGGATCTCGATGCTCTTGCCGCGCACCAGCGGTGCCTTGACGCCGTCGATGTAAACGAACACATCGCCCAGGGCGCCGCTCGACACCGACACCTTTCCCTCGACGAATGAATTGCGCCGCGGTGGATCCGCCGCCGGCCGGGCTCGACCAGGCGCCCCAGCCGCAGCCATCGCGTCACCGCTGACCGGCATGGGCGCCTCGTCGGCTGGCCGCGCCCCCGCTGTCCCCTGCGACCCGATCAGCTTCAGCAGCATCTCGTACCGCGACTGTTCGTTCTGCAGGATCTGCAAGATGAGCTGGCGCTGCTCCCGCACCTCGTCCTTGAGCTTGTTGAACTCGGCGATGGACGGGCCGCCGACGGCCGGATCCTGCGCATGAACCGGCAGCGCGACCTCGACGATGCTGATCGCCACCAACGCGCCCAGCACGCCTCGAATGGGAATATACAGATGGTTCATCACAGAGCCTTTCGTTCGCCTTTCCATCAGTTGATCAGCACCAGCGACGTCGTCACCACGTCGTTCTTGATCTGCGGGATCCCGCCGTACTCGCCGTTGCGCAGGTATTCGGCCTTCAGGATGACGCGATCGCTGAACGCCACCCGAACGCCGCCGGTGGCCCGCCACGACTTCGTCAGGTAAAGCCGGTTGGCGCCCTGGGCCGCCCCCTGCACCGCCGTCGCCGGATCGCCCTGCCACACCATGGCGTCGCGCAGCTCGCCCCGCCCCATCAGGCCGAACAGCGGCGTGATCATCCAGTCAACCTCGGCGTAGCCGCCGTTGTGCAGCTTCA
>JAXDMH010000357.1:0-3667 GCA_034666225.1 Myxococcales bacterium | reverse complement strand
TATCGCGGAGATGAATCCGATCGCATTCACCTGCGTCAATTCTTTGTGGTTCGGCATCTTCGTTGCCCGATCGTTCTGGGTCGCGAACGGTTTCCGAGAGTATGCGGTGACCATGGAGCGCACGCCGGACGAGGAGTCATCCACGTCGGGAATGAGCAACGGTGGTGCCAGGTACTTTGAACAAACGATTCGCGTCTACGGCTTGAGCGCGAGGCAGTAGATGCCGCCGTAGCCGCCGCCCGAGCCAACGAACGGATTTCCCGGGTCCGGAGCAAGGTTTTCTGGGCCGATGCCCACGCCGGCGCCGCAACCGCCCTCGCGGAAGCCGTAGATCCAGTTCACCAGGGCGGCGCCGCCCGACCACGACAACCCGGGTTGCGGCAAGCCGGTGGCCCTGTTGTCGCGCGAGCTGCTGGTCCAGTCCAAACACGTCTCCTTCGGGCTGACCAACCGTCCTGAAGCATTCGAGCCGGTCAGGAAGTGGTGGTTGTCGACGGGCGGTTGCGTGGGGTCGGGCCGATGGTTGGGGATCCCGAACTCGTTGGGCAGGTCCTCTTTGATCACCGGATCAGCGCCCCCAGGTCGGGGTTGCACCAGATCGGCCTTGGTCATCGAAACCAAACGTCCCAGGCGGTCGTACCAGGGGCCCTCGCCGACACGGTCGATGGCGTCCACCTGGCCGCCCTCCGGTCCCCGCGCGACGCTGAGGAACGCGCGCCACTGCTTTGCCGACGAACCGGGCATGGACGATTCGGCGATCTCGGTGCAAATCTTGTCGGCGCCGGCCAGGCCCGTCGTTTCGCCATAGCGCAGGTCGCCGCCGAAGCCGTCCTGGCTCTTCGACAGGCGCCGCATCGACTCGAGGCTGGTGGCGAAGAAACTGAATCGGGGCAGGGCGCCCACGTCTCCGCTCGCGATGTCGCCGCCGCTGCTGTCGCGCGCGTCGCTGCCGCTGCCACCCCCGGAGCCCGCGTCGACCGCAGCCAGGCCGCCGCTGCCGCCAGCAGCGCCACCGGTCCCCACGTTTCCGCCGCTACCGGTGCTGCCTCCGCTCCCGGCGCTGCCGCCGCTGCCCGAGTTTCCGCCGCTGCCGCTGCTGGGACCAGACGAAGAACCGTTGCACGCTGCGACGGACAGACTGCAAAAGATTCCGAGTGCAGCGATTGGACACTGCCGAAACAAATTCATTAACATTGCGGCTCCGCGGGTAGGCCTGCGAATCGCTACCGTACGACGATTGCGACTCTCGCTCCACAGCGGGGTCGGCCTGGCTCACAACCTACTGACAGCCGATTTTCTTCGTATCCAGAGCGATCTCGTCGATCCACAGTTCCCACGGCGTGCGGGCGGCCTGGTATTCGGCCCAGCCGAAGGTCATCCAGGAGATGGCGGCAGGGAAGGTGTAGCCGGCCATCGGGCCTTTCCAGTGCAGCTTTGGGTCCTCGACGCCGTCCAGCCAGAAGCGGGCTTCGTTGTCGGGCAGGGAGAAATAGAATTCGGCGCAGTACCAGCGCTTGGGCGATAGGACCAGGGCTTGATCCGACAGGCCGGTCTCGCCGGGATTGCCGTGGGTCTCAAAGTTGAAACGCAGCCAGTTGGTGCCGGAGGCTTCGATATGACCGCCCAGACGCAAGACGCGACCGGCGTTGATCGAATCGCCCTCGTCGGCTTCCAGCAGCGTCCAGTGATACAGCGTGGCCGGTTTCTCCACGGGCTGTTGTTCGATCCAGAAGAAGACGCGGCCATAGAACGACTTGCCCATGGCGGCCAGTGTCTTGTTCTCGCGAATGTATTTGGCCCCGGAGGTCAGGGGCGGAATGTGCAGCGCCTTCTTTCCACCGTTGGCGGCCCGCGTGGAATCGACGACGATGTCGTTGCTGGTCCGGGTCCAGGTGGCGGGATTGGGTGGCGCGCCGTCGGCAATGTCTTCGAAGCTTTCGCAGAACAGGGCCTGGCAGCCGCCCGGCGCAGCGGCCTCGCCAGCAACGTCGCCACCGGCATCCAGGGGGGGTGACGTCTCCGGGCTGGTGTCGGCGTCGATTGGTTGGCCGCCGGCGCCGCCGCTGGCACCGGCCTCCAGGGGTGGCGCTCCGCCGGCGCCACCAGTCGACACGGACGGCGCATCGACCGCCGGGTTTGCATCATTTCCAAGGATCGGCGGTGCGGCCCCGCTGCTGCTGCATCCAGCGGCCAGGCCGAAAAAAACAACCAATCGGAAGGCAAACGCTCGATTCATGGTGGGAACGACGGGATGACAACTGTTAAACACCGACCGAGGCGAATCTGGGATCCCGCCTTCGCCCCGACCCGCTCAGTTGCAGGCGCCGCGATCGATCCAGGCGTTGCGCCAATCGCCGGAGGCCGTCTGCGGTTCATAGCTGCTTTGCTGGCACCAGGCGCCCTCAGGGAATGGTTTGCACTGGAAGATGCGCGGCGGGTTTCCGTGGCGAACTTTGACGCCTGGCTGATAGTCAGGCGCTTTGCTGGCGGACCAGATCGCGATGTCCGCGCAGGTAGCGCCGCCGCTGCCGGATGCGCCGCCGCTGCCGGACGCGCCGCCGCTGCCAAGAACGCTGGCATCGTCGGCGCGGCCCGCGTCGCTGTCCGCGTCGGCCGGCGATCCGTCAACCGTGCCTCCGCCACTGCCGCCGGTCATGTCGGGTGCCCCGCCGGTTCCCGTCAATCCGCTACCGCTGCTGCTGCCGCCGCTTCCCAACACGCTCTCGCCGCCGGAGCCGCCAGCGCCCCCAGAGCCAGCCAGGTCGGCTGGCTGCTGAATCGCCACCGAGCCGTCAGCGGGGTTCGACACGAAGCCAGTGAATGATTCGGCGGCAGTACAACCCAGCGCCAGAGAGAAGGCGGCAACCATCAGTCGATTCATCCCTGGATCTACGTGGCATCCAGGACGAGGTGTTCAGCGCAGCGTGTTGCGCCCGCTCGTTTTTGACTCGGTCTGTCTGATGCCGCCTCGGGTCGGATATAATGCGAGGCGGTGATGTGCCCAGGATCTCGGTCATTTCGGACGTTCGTTTTTTGTTGGACGGTATTGACAGCGACGTCGTGCGCCACGGTCGGCAGCGGCGAGGCCGGAGGGCAGGGGGGAGGCGTCGGTCAGCTGATGCCGCCCATCACCGTGCGCACGCTGGAAGGGGGCCGGGCCATCGATCTGCGCGCCTTGCGAGGCAAGGTGGTGCTGGTCGACATCTGGGCCTCGTGGTGCGCGCCCTGCAAGGAAGAGATGCCCATGCTTGATGAGATGGCGGCGCGCCTCAAACACAAGGGCGTGGAGATCATCGCGGTGTCGATCGACGAGCAGAGATCCAGCGCTCTGACGTTCTTGCGATCGCGCCCGCACTGGTCGTTGACCTTGGCCCACGACCCCGAAGGCAAGGTCCCCGAGCTGTTGCAGCCGCCGAAGATGCCGACGTCATACATCATCGACAGCCACGGGATCCTTCGCTACGTCAACACCGGCTTCGAACGCGCCGACGCCCAACGCCTGGAACAGCGCCTGCTAGCCCTGGCCAGCGAATAGCTAGCGAGCAGCGCGCCCCTCATCCTAACCTTCTATTTTACGGGGGCGTGGCTCGCTGCCGCTCGCACGCCCCCGGTCCCCCCTCGCTGCGCCCAGCAACGCTGGGCTACGCTCGCCCGCGCAGGACTCCGT
>JAXDMH010000356.1:0-5782 GCA_034666225.1 Myxococcales bacterium | reverse complement strand
GGGATTGGGTCTATTTGCCGGCGCGTCGGTGGCGGCCATCTTGTTCGTCGCCCGACCGCGCCACGAGTCGCCGCGCATTGCTGAGGAACCGTCCGTCCCGGCGACGAAGGCCAACGCGGCCACATCGAATCCCAGCGTGACGGCACCCGTCCCTGCCGTCGCACCGATACCGACAACCACCCCGGTGCCTGCCGTGGCGACGCGCAAGAAAGCCGTGTCGCCGCCGGCGCGACGAAACGGCGCGGTGGCCGAAGAACGCTCCGGCGGGCGGCACGCGCCCGCGTCGAAAAACGCCGACGGCCCCACCCCGACCCCGCCCCCGCCACTGGTGGGCACGGTCGAGACGGGGGCGCCCTCCCCGGCACCGGCGTCGAATCAGCCAGGGGCGCCCGCGCCTGCAACGACGGCCGGGGAAACCCACCCGGCGGAACTGGCGCGGGACGAACGTGCCCCGACGGGCCCCGCTGCCAGCGGTGGCGGTCAGAACAATGCCGGCCCGGCCGCCGCCACTGCCAGCGTGCGGGCGGCCATCGTCAGCGCGCCAACGCCAGCCGCCACGCAGGCCGCTGAACGGGCGACGGCTGATCCCGGCGCGCGGACCGACCGGACAGAGGAACGCGCCCAGCGACGGCAGGAGATGCGCGAGCGGCGACGCGAAGAGCGCATTCGCCGCGTCGAACGCCGGCGCTGACCGGCTGCTGGCCCTCGCCCTGGCGGTCGCCGATGATTTTCTTTTCCGAAGGTCCTGCGGTCGGCAAACGACAAAGAACATGAACCGCCCCGGTTGTTCGGGGGCGCGTTGTTGGCCGCCGAAAGGACATTCCATGAACATGCCCCCCAACATCCAGCTGCCGCCGTGGCAGCCGTGCCGATCGCGTCGGTCGAACGGCCGTCGGTCGAACGTACGATTCCTGCCATTGCTGGTCCTGGCGCTGGGCTGCTCGGCGAAGAATCCAGGCGCGGGCACGGGCGCGGACGCCGGTGGAATGGTGCCAGGCGGCGGCATGGATGCCGACACCAGTCCCCCCGCCCCGTTCGAACCGCTTCCACCGGCGGTCTATGGCACGAAGGTCAAAGATCTGCTGGTGGGCCAGCCACTGACCGCTGACGAGCTGACGGCGCTGCTGGCCGAGCCAACGGCGATCGCCGGCCTCATCGACAAGTGGATGGCGCAGCCGCAGTGGCGCGTCCGGATGTTTGGCTTTTTCCAGCAGGCCTTTCAGCAGACCCAGACCAGCGCCGCCGATTTTGACGACCAGCTGGGATTGAAGACGACCAACTGGAACGCCCTGGACCAGGTCCGCTTCAACCAATCGGCCGAGGAGAGCTTCGCGCGAACGGCGCTGCAGCTGCTGGACGAAGGGCGTCCCTTCAACGAAGTCATCACCACCCGCCGCCTGATGTTGAACCCACCGCTGATGGCCGCCCTGGCCTTCATGGACGCGGCGCCGCAAGACGACGACGGCAATGCGCTGCCAAAATCGTGGTGGCTGCTAAAGCAATTTCCAGCCCTGAAGTTCACGCGCCAGTCGGACACGCCGATCCCGCTGACCGATTCCATTGACCCGGCGTCGCCCAATTTCATGACCTGGTACGATCCGACGCCGTACAGCGGCGCCAACGCCGCCGGCTGCATGGCGCCCGTCACGTACAACGGCGCCCGGGCCATCGTCGAGGTGGTGTCCTTGCTGTTCGGTGGGCGACCGGGCTGCGGCAAGACGGTCAGCCAGTTCGCCGACGACGACTGGACCAACTGGAAGATGGTCACCGTCCGCGCCCCCAGGACCGCGGACGAAGCGCGCACCATTTTCTGGAACGTGCCCCAGCTGCGAACCGCCACCGAGCTGGTGCTGGCCACGCCGCGCGTCGGTTTCATGACCACGCCCGCCTTCTTTGCCAACTGGCCCACGAACACCAGCAATCAAGCACGGGTCACGGTGAACCAGACCATGATCGTCGGCCTGGGCGTCAGCTTTGACGATCGCGGCACCACGGTGCAGGTCTCCGAGAGCTCGTCGGACGCCATGCACGTCACCCCGGGAACGCCTTGCTACGGCTGCCATCAGACCCTGGACCCCATGCGCGACTTTTTTCGGCAGTCCTACGACGATGTTTATTCGCAGCAGCTTGACCCGGTCAAGGCGGGTGTACCGCCCGCCGGCACGTTCACCGTCGATGGTTCGGCGCCGATAACGGGAGCTGGGATCGGCGCGCTGGCCGACGCCATGGCCACTCACCCACGCTTCGCCGTGGCCTGGACGCAAAAACTTTGCCGCCTGGCCAACTCGGCGTCGTGCTCCGAGGACGATCCCGAATTCATCCGCATCGCGAATGCCTTCAAGGCCAGCGGCTTTGATTTCAAGAAGCTGGTGCGCGACCTGTTCTCGTCGCCGCTGGTGACCTTCGCGTCGACAACCAAGACCGCCACCGACAGCGGCATCGTCATCGGGATCGCCCGCCGGGAGACCCTGTGCGCGTCGCTGGAATCGCGGTTCGGCATCACCGACGTCTGCGGCATTCACGGTTTCTACAAGGCCACCGCGGCCAACAAGCCGAAGATCACCGCGGCCAACCTGGCGGGCGCCATTCCTGGCGACGGTTACGCCCGCGGCTCCGAGACCCCACTGATGCCCCACGATTCCAGCCTGTTCTCGGTGTCAGCCACCGAGAACCTGTGTGACCTGCTGGCGGCGCAGCTGGTCGACGTCGGCGCCAGCAGCCGATATACCAGCGGCGCCAAGGACGCGGCCATCGCCGACTTCGTCGGCAACGTCATGGGACTGCCGGCCAATGACGGCCGGGCGGCGCCGATGACCGATCTTTTGAACAAACATTACGGCGACGCGATGGCCGCCGGAGAGACCGCCGGCGATGCCTTGCGCTCGACGTTCGTCCTGGCCTGTTCCTCACCTCTCGCCATCTCGTTGGGGCTTTAACATGAACGACCTCATCAAACTGACCACGCTCAGCACCCGCCGCGAAATGTTACTGCGCACGTTGTTCGGCGCCGGTTGCGTCGGCCTGCGCGCGCTGGCCACCGGCCTTCCCCTGTCGTTCCTGCTGCGCCCGCGCGAGGCGCTGGCCGATGGATCGTTTCAATGCGGCGACAAGAGCAAGGCGCAGTACCTGATCTTGAGCTCGTCGTTCAACGGCGATCCCGTCAACGGCAACGCGCCCGGCAGCTATGACTTCCCGGACATCCCCCACGCCGCCGATCCACGCGTGGCGCCGACGCCCATCAAGCTGGGAGCGCAGACCGTCACTGGCGCTCAGGTCTGGTCGACGCTGCCACCGTGGGTTCTGGACCGCACGAATTTCTTTCACCACGCCACCCTGACCAACAATCACCCCAACCTGCCCAAGGTGATGCGCCTGATGGGCGCCACCGCCAAGCAGGAGATGCTGCCATCCATCGCCGCCAAGTACCTGGCGCCCTGCTTTGGAACCGTGCAGACCGAACCGATCTCCATTGGCGCCGGAGAATTTCTGACCTTCGACGGCCGCGGGTTGCCCAACTTGAACCCCACCGGGTTGCGCGACGTGCTGACCCACCCGCAGGGCCCGTTGATGCGTCTACAGAAGCTGCGCGACGCCAGCCTCGACCAGATGAACGTGCTGCTGAAGGAGCACGGAACGGCGGCGCAGCGGGGATACCTCGACAACCTGGTGGCGTCACGCCAGCAGGCGCGGTCGCTGTCCGATTCGTTGCTGAGCACGCTGGACAGCATCACGACGAACGATGCCACCGGGCAGATCACCGCTGCCGTCACCTTGATTCGCATGAACGTCTCGCCGGTGGTGGTCATCCACATTCCCTTCGGCGGCGACAATCATTCCGATCCCGGCTTGCTGAAGTCCGAGGTCCCCCAGACGGAGACCGGCGTGCAGCAGATCGGCTCGCTGATGACCACGCTGCAACAGCAGAACCTGCAAGACCAGGTGACGTTCGCGATGTACAACGTCTTTGGCCGAACCCTGGTCAAGAAAGGGACCACCGGTCGCGACCACTGGGCCAGTCATCACACCACGGTCATGATCGGCAAAGGCATCCGCGGCGGCATGACGGGCGGCCTGGAACCCAAGGCGGGCGACTATTACGCCCAGCCGCTTGATTCCAGGACCGGCAAAGGTGTTTCAGGCGGTGGCGACATCCCGTTCGCCGAAACGCTGGGCGCCATGGGCAAGACGCTGGGCGCCGCGCTGGGCGTTGCCGGCGACGTGCTGGATCAGAACATCGCCCAGGGCAAGATCGTCACCGGCGCGCTGGTCTGAGCGCCGCGCCTCTGCTGCACCGGTCTAGCGCCAGACGTCGCCGTAGTCCCCACCAGCGGCGGGGGCTTCGCTGCCTTCATCAGCCGGCGGCGGGGACGTTCCGGTTTCCGCGGCCGCCTTTTCTTTCGCCTTGATGTACTGGCCCCAATCGTTCGTCGAGAACGTCGGGTTCAGCGCTTCGATGAATCCAGCGCCCATCGCCCGCGCCAGACCGCGAAGCTTTTCCAGCAAGAGGCCGGCGGCGATCCGGGTCCGACCGTCGTTCTGAGCTTCCTGGTAAAGGCGCGCCCGCCCGGCCCAGGCGGCGATCTGCGCTTCACAGCGCGCGGGCGAGAGCACGGACAGGAACGCGATGGCGTCCCGCACGTCCTCTTCCAGGGACTTCACGCCGTCCGTCGTCTCAATCCGCGGCGGGGCTGGCGCCGCCGCTGGCGGCGTGACCGTCGACGGGCCGTCGATATTCGGCAGCAAGGCCGGCAGGACCGTCGGTCGCAGGATCGATCGCAGCCTGTTCAACTCCGCCGTCCGCTCGGCGTACACGGGATCCGGTGCCTGCACCGCAAGCTGGGGCTTCGGCCGACGCGCGGCCTTCTTCTTGATGACGGACGGGAACGTCGGAGAAGCAAGCTTTCGCGCTTCAGTCGCCGGCGCGTGGGCGGCGGGTCGGGCCCGGGGCGGCTTCCGCTCCAGCGTCCGGCCCTTTTGCGCCCCAGGCGCGCCGCGCTTCAGCCATTCGGCGACCATGGCCCGTGTCTGAACAGCGATCTGCTCCTCGATGGCCGCGACGAATCGGGCGGCAATGGGTTTGATCAACTGCTCGATCGACGCGCGGTCCCGGCTGGCTCTCTTCATTGAGGCTCGCAGTCCTATCAGATCCTGTCGCTTCCTGCAGCGCTCCTTTTCATGGTCCTCGGCATCTGCGAAGATAGTTGATTCGAGAGGCCGCCGCTGGGCGGATCCGCTGGTCATTCAGATGTTTTTGGAGGGCCAAGTTTGGAGAACAAGATGGCTGAGGTCTGCCGACCCCCCTATTGCGTGCTGGTCATCAGCCTGGCGCTGGGCGCCTGTACCGCCAGCCTGCCGACAAACTCGGTCCCCTCCGGCGGGGGCGGAAATGCCGGCGGTGCAGCGGGGGGCACCAGCGGCGCCAGCGGGGCAGCGGGGGGCAGCGGCGGCATCGGCGCATCCACCGGAGGCGCCGGCGGTGATGGCAGCGGCGGCGCGCCAGCGGGCAGCGGCGGATCGGGTCCGCTCACCGACGGGCGACCGAACGCCGACGGTAGTGACGGCAACGCGGGTATTGACGGTCCGTCCGGAATGCCGGGCGCCTGCGCGGCCATGTTCTGTGACGACTTCGAAAGTTACGCCACCGGCGGGCCGCCGGGTGGCAACTGGAAGGCCGCTTTGCAGCGGGGAATGCTGGCGGTCGATGCGACCAAGGCGTTCAGCGGAGAGCGCTCTGTTCACTTCACCCACCAGGGCGCGCCGGCGATGATGTTCATCGAACTGC
>JAXDMH010000355.1:0-2501 GCA_034666225.1 Myxococcales bacterium | reverse complement strand
GCGCACCTTGCAACCGCGGCATTCGACGCCGCGCCAGACCTGATCATAGAGCTGCTGCACCTGGTCAAGCAGGGCATCGTCGCGGGTGACAAACCCGAGCTCGAAGTTACGACGGCCGGCCCCTTTGGCGCCCAGGCCGGCGCCGGTCCAGTTGGCGCTGCCCACGTACAAGAAGGCGCCGTCCACCACCACGGTCTTGAAATGAAGGCGCGGGCAGAGACGCAGCTCCAGCCCGCCTTGGTAAAGACGCCGGTGGCGATCGAATTCGGCGCGAAAGGCGCGCGAGGGTGGCGCCGCGTGCAGGATGCGCAGCTCGACCCCCTTGCCGGCCAGTTCGTCAAAGTATTCCAGCACCGACCGGTAGCGCGAGCGCGCGGTGCGCGCCCGCCCGGGAACGGCGCGCGTGTCTTCCACCATCAGCTCTTTCAAGTTGGCGGTGGCGATCCAGACGCTCTGCCGCGCCTCCAAGACGGCGCGCACCACCGCTTCGTAGTGACCGCGGCCAGCCAGAAGCTGCATGCGAATCAGCCGCGCCGGATCGACGAAGTCCACGGGCGTATCCTACTGCCGATTCAAAAATGTCGAAAAGCGCCGGTCAAACAAGCGCCGGCGGTTTCCGGAAGCGGTTCAGGCGTCAAGGCTGGTCGGCGGCAGCGGCGGCAACGGCTCGACCGCCGCCAGCGCGCGCGGGCGGGCGTCGACCTGCGGGCGCAGCGGAAGATCCTTTTTCCCCTGGGCGCCCAGCTCGGCCAGCTTGCGCGCCTTGCCCAGCACCCGCGCCTCCAGCGACGCCATGGCCGCGTTGTAATGCTTGACCGACTGGCCGATGGCGCTGCCTACCGACGAGAAATGTTCCATCAGCGTGGCCAGGTTGTCATAGACCTCGCGCCCGCAGCGACTGATCAACTCGGCGTTCTCGGCGATGCGTTCCTGGCGCCAGCCATAGTGGACGGCTTGCAACAGCGCGATCAGCGTCGTCGGCGTGCAGACGAACACGCGCTGGGCCACGCTCTCTTCGATCAGCGACGGCATCTGCTCCAGCGCCGCGCCGTAGAAGATCTCGCCCGGCAAGAACATCACCACGAACTCGGGCGTGACCCGGAACTGCTCCCAGTAGCTCTTGGCGGCCAGCTTGGTGACGTGCGCCTTCACCTGCGCCGCGTGCTGGCGCAGCTTCGCGGCGCGTTCCTCGTCGGTGGTGGCCTCCAGCGCCTCCAGATAGGCGCCCAGCGGCGCCTTGGCGTCGACGACCAGGTTGCGGCCGCTGGGCATGCGCACCACCAGATCGGGCCGCAAGCGCCCGTCGTCGGTCAGCACCGTCGCCTGCTGATCGAAATCGCAGTGTTCGACCATGCCGGCCAGCTCGACCACGCGACGCAGCTGGATCTCCCCCCAGCGGCCGCGCACCGCCGGGGCGCGCAGAGCGTTCACCAGGTTGCCGGTCTCGACCTTCAACTTTTCTTGCGTCACCACCATCGAACGCACCTGTTCGGTCAGCACGCCGTACGCCTGCCCGCGTTCGCGCTCGATGGCTTTGATCTGCTGGTCGACGCGCTCCAGCGATTCGCGCACCGGGCGGACCATCCCTTCTATCACCTGGCTGTGCGCGCTCTTCTGCGCTTCGAAATCGGTGTTGGCTTCCTGGCGCAGCGATCCCAGTCGTTCGGTGGCCAGGGTCAGAAACCCTTCGTTGCTGTTTTGCAGCGCCTGCGCCGCCAGCGCCTGGAAGGTGTCGCCCAGCTTGACCTTGGCCTCGTCCAGCAGCTGACGTTGCTGTTCGATGTTGCGCTGCAGTTCGGCGGCGCGCGCCGAATCGGCGACCTGTTCCCGTTCGCTGGCACGCAGGTCGTCCTCCAGCAGCGTGGCGCGGGCGGTGAGCTGCGCAACCTGATCTCGCAAAGCATCGGCGGTGGCCGCCGCGGCACGGGCCCGGCCTTCGCCTTCGCGCAATGCCGGCTCCAGCGCCGCCCGCACCCGCGCCGTGCCCACCATCCACGCCGCCCAGCCGCCAGCAGCGGCACCCACCAGAAGCGCCCCGCAAAGAAACGCCAGTTCCATGGACCCAAAGACTATCCACTTGTTCAGGTTCCCACAAGAAAAACACCAACGAGGCCAAGGACCTGCACGAACGGCTAATTTTCAATATATTTTGAACGAACCGGTGACACCTTGCTGCCGGTCGGGCACAGTTCTATAGGTTGCGACGACGTTCATGGCCGACGGCGGAATCACAAAACGCAAAGCGGACCACCTGGCGATTGCGGCCTCGGGCCAGGCAAACTTTCACCGCCCCACCCTGCTGGACGACGTCCACCTGATTCACACGTCGCTGCCCGAGCTGTCCGTCGACGAGATCGACCTGTCCTGCGAACTGCTGGGCCGGCGCATCGCCGCCCCGCTGGTGGTCACCGGCATGACCGGGGGGACGCCGGAGGCGGCCACCATCAACTGCGCCCTGGCGGCGGCCGCCCAGGACGTCGGCATCCCTTTCGGACTGGGAA
>JAXDMH010000354.1:0-6079 GCA_034666225.1 Myxococcales bacterium | reverse complement strand
CACGCATCGACCGCCGACGCAGGCGGCGGTCTTTCTCAGGCAGGGCTGGACAAAGCAGCGAACGCCCGGGCCCGAGCAAGTTGGGTCGGGATCGCCTTTGGCCAGCGCTCGGCAATTGCAGCCGGTGCAGTAGTCGTCAAAGAGACGGCAGTCTGAATCAACGCGGCAAGCGTCGCCGGTGCTGCCGGCGTCAGACTTGGGTGGCTCGCAGGCAACCTGGATGCAGGCGGCGCCGCGCGGCGCGCAGATGCCGCAGCTGGCGTTGCAGCAGTATTGATTCGCGGTACAGGTGGCGGCGCCGCAGCTTGGGCCGGGGCCGGCATCAGGCTTGGGAGGCGGCGTTCCACCATCGCCACCATCGCCGCCATTGCCCGGGCATTGGGGCCCCGACAAGCGACAGACGCCGGCGCGGTTTCGTTCGCATGTGAACGTGGGGATCCCACCGCCGGGACACCCGATGGTCGGTACGGGCTGACCGGCGCAATCCGATTGCCGGCACGCGGTCGGGGCCGGGATGCCGCCGGTTCCGCCACCATTGCCCGCGGCGCCCCCCGTTCCGCCCCCGGTGTCGTGAGAGCCCGTGCTCCCCCCGGTTGACGCCGCGTCGCCTTGCGGTGGGGTTTGCCCGGGCAAGGTATTTCCAGTGCCGCAGCCATGTGCGGCCAACATCGTGAAAGTCAGAATCAGCAAGGGGGGTAGCTGCCTCATCGTTCGCCTCCTGGGGATAGATCAAGCAAGCAACGTTCAGGCCTTGGCGCCGGCCGCATGGAGCCCCTTTGTTTGCGGGCTCCCGCCCGTTGCGCGCCTGGCGTTTGCCTCAGAATCTTGAGGAGCTGATGCTCTTCAACGGACCGGCGCGCCTCGATTTCCGGTGGAGACCCGGAACAAACGATCGTTTTCGAAAAACAGCCGGCGGATCAGTCGCTGGGGTCCCATGTCGTAGGTCCATTCGTCGACGAGAACGTCTACCTCCTGTTCCTCGGTGACCTCTTCCCAGACCCCGTTGACCCAGCGCCGGACCTTGTGTCTGACGGTGCGTTTTTCCGTCCGCTGAACGACCTGGTCAGGGTCGCCGCACTTGCTTTGCACGTCGTAGGTTCGATCCCCGACCTTGACCAGGCGGCCGGATTCGCAACGAAATCCGTCGTCCGCCCGGGCCGCCGGGCCCGCCACCAGCGCGGCCGCCGCCGTCGACAGGCTCAAAAACAGAATGGCTGTGCGTGAATTCATGATTCCTCCCCGGACGCTTTGGACGCGCTTTTGACGATCGAAGGGCCATTTCTATTTAGGCGAACTGGCAGGTGAGATCTGCCGACGAAGGCGCATGATGCGAGGCCGAAAGCCCAGCTTGTGGAAAGCAGCCTGGGCGGTGTCATTGAACGACCAGACGTTCATCTCCACGTCGCGAATGCCGTTGGCCTGCGCGTCGGCGACCACCGCGTCGACCAACAGGCGCCCCACGCCCCGCCGCTGATACGCGGGATCGACGGCCAGCTGATCGATCTCGCACCAGCGGCGGGCCAGGCAAAACGGGTTTTCAGCTTGTTCGTGAAACAGCGCCGACACGTACCCGACGGCGACGGCGTCCTCGGCGATCCACAGCGCCGCCGTCGGCTGCCGCAACAGCGTGGCGAACCAATCGGCCACGTCGCGCAGTCGCGGCGTTCGAAAGTGCTCCGGGTGAGCCGCCACATGCAAACGCTGCACAAGACCGTTCAGCACGGCCAACGTCGTTTCGTCCCCAGGAACGGCTGCTCTGATCCTCACGCGACGACGTCAGTGTAACCGCTGTTTGCTTCCAAACGCAGCGCGGGCGATGCCGGCGGGCCTGCCCACTTTTCCGGGGCGAGGTGTCTATGGGATGGGGAGGCTGACAATGACGAGATCGCGTTTTGAAATTTCAGCATTTGCCGTGGGATTTGCTGCGGGGTCGTCACTGTTCGGTCTTGCCGGTTGCGTGGTGTGCCCCACCAGGAAACGTTCCCTCTCCTCAATGTTCCAGGAGCGACGACGGAGAACCTTGGTGGAAACAACACCCTGACCTGTTCGCGGTCAGCCTCAAGACCGTTCGGTCGGCGCCGTTCAAGGCGGGCGCCAGGTTCACCGACTTGATCACCGGCCTTCAGACCCAGGGCGAGGCGGTGGCCATCGGGCGTGGGTCGCTGGCGGGCAGCCTGTTCGTCACGGATGCGGGCGCCTCACGCGTCTACCGGGTCAAGCTGAACCCGCTGTCACTGAAGCTGTTCGCCAGCGGAGCGCTCTTCAACGTTCCCGAAGCCATCGCCAGCGCACCGGATGGCAAGTCGTCGAGAACTTTGGCTGCAAGAAGATCTACAAGTACACGGAGCGCTGAGCAGAACGGCGCAGGCCCGTCCCCGTCACGGCGCGACGCTCAGCCGCCACAGCTCGTTGTCTTGGGGGCCGTAGTCGTCGGCCGTGAGGCCGGTTCCGTTGGAATCGCTCTGCAAGGGGACTTCCAGGTAGCGGCCGCTGATCGCGGCGCTATAGAACTTGAAGAATTGCCCGTAGGTCTCGGGTTTGCGACCGTTGGTGGTGGCCACGTTCCAGAGCTGGTTCTTGCTGCTGGCCGCGCAGGTCGCCACGTGGATCGTCGAATCGTGGTTGCCGCCGGGCACCATCTCCAGGCAGCGAGTCTCGTTCGCAGAGGAGGCAATGCGGACGGTGGAACTGTCCACGGCCACGAACTTCCACAGCTGGTTGTCCGAGCCATAGTTGGTCCACTGCTGGACGAAAGAGCTGGCCTTGTCCCAGTCGATCACCTTGCCGCTGTGAACGTTCTTGATGCTGTATTTTGTGGTCGGTTCAAACTTCGGTTGGAACGAGCCGCTGCGCCACACCGTCACCACGTGCGGGTAGCCCTGGCACGAGGCATAGCCATCCGGCCGACCGTTGGTGCTGGGCACGCCCGTGGCGTCGCAGTGACCTGCGCCGCCGCACAGACCGCCGTTGCCCCAAGGATTGCGATACGGTGAATTCGTTTGATCGGCGCCAATGCGCCCGGGAACCAGACCCAGGTGGTTCTCGCCTTCGCAGAAATACGCCGGCACCTTGCCCGATGCATCGGTGACGAAGATGTTGCCGAAGAACGCGCCCTCCAGGTCCGGGTAGCTGGACTTCTGTCCCCACCCGATCTCGGGAATCGACGACGTCAGCCACAGCGGAACGTGAACCCCGGTGGTGTTCACCAGCGCCAGCATGCAGGCCGAAACTTTTTCCTGACAGTCGCGGTCGCAGGCGCCGGTCTCCCATTCGGGGGCCAGCCCGATGCTGCCGGCGAACTTGTACGTGGTGCCGTCCACGGTCTTGCTGATCGTTCGATCGGCCGGCAGCGCGCAGCGAACCAGGTAGGCGACGGTGTTGCGACCGTCGGCGGTGGTGAGAAGACCATTCGTCGCGGCCAGGCCGTTAAAGCTGGCCAGGCCGTTGAACGAGCTCAGGCCGTTGCCCGAGGCCAGTCCATTGAACATCGACAACCCGTTGATGGTGACCAGGCCATTGCCTTGCACCAATGCCTCGCTGGAGAGGCCCTGACCGCCGCCGGATTCCGGCGTGCAGCCTGACGCCGTCAGCGCCACCAGGCCGAGACAAGAGAGAACCCCGATCACCCCAAGCATTCCTCGAACGTGCATTGACTACATTTCAAGCAGTAATCGGACCAACACTTTCTTCTGGGTAGTAATCGCCAAACCCATCAAATTCCATTGATTATCGTCTCGCGTCCAACGCAAACGGCCGTCGCCATTTGTAGGCGCAGAAGCAGCGATCTGTTGCCCGGCGGACAACAGCGCCTGGGCGGCGGCAATGCGCTAAAAAGGGGGCATGGCGAAGTACGACAGCATTCTGGAGACCATCGGACGAACGCCGGTGGTGCGGATTCGGAAGCTCGCTCCTTCGCATGTGAACCTTTACGTCAAGGTCGAGGCGTTCAACCCCCTGGGTTCGGTGAAAGACCGCCTGGCTCTGGGACTGATCGAAGACGCCGAGAAGAGCGGCAAGCTGCAGCCGGGTCAGACGGTCATCGAGGCGACCAGCGGCAACACCGGCATCGGCCTGGCCATGGTGTGCGCCACCAAAGGTTATCCGCTGGTCATCGTCATGGCCGAAAACTTCAGCATCGAGCGTCGCAAGATGATGCGTTTTCTCGGCGCCAAGGTCGTGCTGACGCCGGCGTGGAAGAAAGGGACCGGCATGCTGGCCAAGGCCATCGAGCTGGCGCAAGCCAACGGATGGTTCCTGTGCCGGCAATTCGAGAACGAGGCGAACGCGGACGTCCACTCGAGGACGACGGCGCGGGAGATCCTGGACGACTTCGCGGGCGAGCGCCTGGATTACTGGGTGACGGGCGCGGGAACGGGCGGCACGCTGAAGGGCGTCGGCCGCGTGCTGCGGCAGCAACGACCTGAAACGAAGATCGTGCTCTGCGAGCCGGACAATTCTCCCATGCTGGGCAGTGGCATCCCGCAACCGCGCGAGCCGGACGGGTCAATCGTCGCCAGCCATCCCCTGTTCCGACCGCACCTGGTGCAGGGGTGGACGCCTGATTTCATCCCCAAGCTGACCGAGGACGCGCTGAAAAGCGGCGTCGTCGATCGCGTGGTGCCCATCGACAGCGGCGAGGCGATGCGACTGTCGCGCGCCCTGGCCCAGCAAGAAGGGATCTTCACCGGCACGTCGGGCGGCGCCACGTTCGCCGGCGCGCTGACGGTGTGCGCGTCGGCCCCAGCCGGTTCAACCGTCCTGTGCATGCTGCCCGATACGGGCGAGCGTTATCTCAGCACGCCACTGTTCGACGGGGTCGCCGTCGAGATGACCGAGGAAGAGATCGCCATCGCCAATTCGGCGTCGCCCGCGACGTGTGACATTCGCCCCCCCAGCGCAGCCAGCGCGGCGCCGCTGGTGAAGGCGACGGCGGAGGTCGAGGCGTTTGTGCGCGAGCTGCTGGCCGATCGCGCGCAGCCGGTGGTGCTGGTCGCGTTCGAGTGGTGCGAGTTCTGCTGGTCGGTGCGCAAGCTGTTCAAGAAATGCGGCGTCCCCTACCGGTCGGTCGACATCGATTCAGTCGAGTATCAAAAGGACGATCGCGGCGGCAAGGTGCGCGCCGCCGTCGCCGCGCGCACCGGCTCGGTCACCATCCCGCAGGTGTTCGTCGGCGGACAGTTCGTCGGCGGCGCCTCGGAGGTCTTCGACGCCTTCAAGGCCGGTCACCTGCAGAAGCTGCTGACAGAGAGCGGCGTCGCGTTCGAGGTCGACCCCAAGTTTGATGCGTACACGCTGCTGCCGAACTGGCTGGCGGGAACGACGACGTCCTGAGCGTCAGTCGGTGACCCAGATGACGCCGACCATCGAGGTCTTGTGGATGTTGCACCGGTAGGGAAAGAACCCCGCCTTAGGAAATGAAAATGATTTCGAACTGCCGCTGCTGGTCAGGGTGATGGGATTCTCTGTCGTTCCGCCCACGCCAGTGCGCGGTTCGAGCGGGTGATCCATGAAAGTTCCCGTCCATGTCACGGTGGCATTCTTCGCAACTTTGAGGCAGGCGGGCATGTACTGCATGGCCGCCATGCCTGTGGGAAACGTGACTGTCGTCCCGGTTGTTGTGTAGTCGCCGGTCGCTCCGCAGGGCGTGATGGCCACGAACTGTTGCTCGGCGGTGTCGGGCGTGGTTTCGGCCGCGGTCTCCGGCGCAACTTCCGGTGCTGTTTCAGGCGCGGTTTCGTGGGCGGCCTCCGGTGCAACTTCCGGTGCGGTTTCCGGTGCTGTTTCGGGTGCGGTCTCCGGCGTCGTCTCGGCGTGAATCTCGGGCGCGACCTCTGCGGGCGTTTCGGCCGGAACGTCGACGATGTCCTTGGCCAGGTCGGCCGCCACGTCGCGGGGGACGTCGACAGGCGCGTCGGGAGCGACGTCGACCTTGAGGTCGGCGCCCGCGTCGGTGCGATCGACGGCCGCGTCGGTCCGGGCGCCGCCGGTGCCGACCGCGCCGCCGCTGCCGCCCGTGCCGAAGCTGCCGCCGGTTCCAAATCCGCTGCCGCCGGTGCCGGTCTTGCCGCCGCTGCCGGCG
>JAXDMH010000353.1:0-13246 GCA_034666225.1 Myxococcales bacterium | reverse complement strand
CGAGCTGAAGAACAACGTCAAGCGCGCCTGGTGGCGGTCCGTCGTCCACGAGCGCGACGACATGGAGGGCCTGGACGCCGCGATTCTGATGAACCGCCTGGTCTGGAAGTACTCCGGCCACGAGGCGACGTTCTCCGATCCGATGACCGACTGCCGCAGCTGCAAGGCCCGGCCGCGCGCCGATCACGTCTTCGTGGCCCAGAAGGGACGCGACCCCAAGGGCATCGCCGAGATCAACGCCGCCATCGCCGGCAAGGAGCTGTCCTGTCCCAAGTGCGGGTCCAAGGATCTCACCGAGGCGCGTCCGTTCAACCTGATGTTCCGCACCACGGTCGGCGCCGTCGACACCGGCGACGACTCGGGTCTCGCTTACCTGCGCCCCGAGACCGCACAGGGGATCTTCGTCAACTTCGGCAACGTGCTGGACACCATGCGCCGGAAGCTGCCGTTCGGCATCGCCCAGATTGGCAAGGCGTTCCGCAACGAGATCACGCCCGGCAACTTCACCTTCCGGACCCGCGAGTTCGAGCAGATGGAGATCGAGTACTTCGTGCGCCCCGGCGACGACGAGGCCGCCCACCAGAACTGGATCGACACCCGCACCCGCTGGTATCAGGACCTGGGCATGCGCCCGGAGAACCTGCGCCAGCGCGAACAGGAAAAACACGAGCTGGCCCATTACGCCAAGCGCTGCGTCGATCTGGAATACAAGTTCCCCATGGGCTGGAGCGAGCTGGAAGGGATCGCCAACCGCACCGACTTCGATCTCCTGGCGCACAGCCGCGGACCCAACAACCCCGACGCCGTGGGAGAGCTGCGCTATTTCGATCAAGAACAGAAAAAGCACATCGTTCCGTACGTGATCGAACCGTCGGCGGGCGCCGATCGGGCGACGCTGGCTTTCCTTTGCGACGCCTACGACGAATCGCTGGTCAAGGATCCCCCCGAGGCCGAGGTCACCAAGCTGCGCGAGCTGGTGCAGAGCTTTACCAAATCCGTCGAGAAGCGCGACAACCTGGAAGCGGACGTCAAGGCGCGCCTGGTCGAGGCCGGGCAGACCATCGCCGACGGTTTGCCGGGCACGCTGCCACGGCTGCTGGGGCTGACCGACGACGCCGACGCCAACCGGATCGAGGTCTTCAAGAAGGTTCGCGGCGTCGCCGAGAAGCTGGGCGACGAGTTCACACGCACGGTGCTGCACCTGCACCCGCGCCTGGCGCCCATCACGGTGGCGGTCTTTCCCCTCAAGAAGAACGAACCGCGCCTGGTCGAGATGGCCCGCGGCATCAAGCGGGAGCTGCAAACCGCGGGGTTGCGCGCGGTTTACGACGACACCGGCGCCATCGGAAAGCTGTATCGCCGCCAGGACGAGGTGGGGACTCCGTTTTGCATCACGGTCGACTTCCAGAGCCTGGATGACGGCTCGGTGACCGTCCGTGACCGCGATTCGATGACCCAGCAACGGGCCACAGCGGGCGAGTTGCCGGCCGCGCTGCGAAAACAGATCGGCTGACCGCGGCCGAGCGAAGAACAAGCGTGTTTTCGCTCGCTTTTGTTGTTTCAGTCGCTGGCGAACTACTGTAAATAAGGCGCCATGCCATCGATTGCGAAGTCGTCCGCGAAGTCCAAATCCAAGCCCCTGCTGCGCACAACCGCCGCGGGTTTGAAGAACAAGATCAAGCTCAAGGTGAAGAAGGCCGTGGCCCGCGTCGGCCTGGCCCCCCGCAATGGCGCCGGCAAGCACGCCGCGCCTGCCAAGTCAGCGACGAAGCCGACGGCCAAGGGCGGCATCAAGCGCACCTATTTCTTCGCAGGCGGCAAGTCCGAAGGCAGCAAGGAGATGAAGAACCTCCTGGGTGGAAAGGGCGCGAACCTGGCCGAGATGGCCAACATCGGCCTGCCGGTGCCTCCCGGCTTCACCATCACCACCGAGGTCTGCACCGAGTTTTATGCCATCGGCAAGAAGCTGCCGAAGGGGCTGGACGCCGACATGCGCGCGAACATCGCCAGGATGGAAAAAGAGGTCGGCGCCAAGTTCGGCGACGCGGTCAACCCGATGCTGGTCTCGGTTCGCTCGGGCGCCCGCGCCTCGATGCCGGGCATGATGGACACCATCCTGAACCTGGGGCTCAACGACAAGACGGTCGCGGCCCTGGCGGCGAAGTCGGGCAACGAACGCTTTGCCTTTGACAGCTACCGACGCTTCGTCGCCATGTACGGCGACGTTGTGCTGGGCATGAAGCCCGAGAAGAAGGAGGACCACGATCCCTTCGACGTGTTGCTGGCGGCCAAGAAGCAAGCCCACGGCGTCAAGGTCGACTCCGAGCTGCCGGCCGATGCCCTGAAGGAGCTGGTCCGAGAATTCAAGGCCGAGATCAAGAGCCGGGTGGGCATCGACTTCCCCGAGGATCCCTACGCGCAGCTGGAAGGGGCCATCAAGGCCGTCTTTCAGTCGTGGCAGAACGATCGCGCGAACCTGTATCGCCGGTTGAACAACATCCCCGCCGAGTGGGGGACCGCGGTCAATGTTCAGGCCATGGTCTTCGGAAACAAGGGCGACGATTCGGCGACCGGCGTCTGTTTCACGCGCGATCCGGCCAGCGGCGAGAACGTCTTTTACGGCGAGTTCCTGGTCAACGCGCAGGGTGAGGACGTGGTGGCCGGCATCCGCACGCCCGAGAAGATCGAAGCGCTGGGCAAGATCATGCCGACCGCCTACAAGCAGCTGCTCGAGATCCGCAAGAAGCTCGAGAAGCACTATAAAGACATGCAGGACATCGAGTTCACCATCGAGGGCGGCAAGCTGTACATGCTCCAGTGCCGCAACGGAAAGCGCACCGGCTTTGCGGGCGTGCGCATCGCCGTCGAGATGGTCGACGAGAAGCTGATCCCGAAGGAAGAGGCCATCCGGCGTGTCGAGCCCGAGGCATTGAACCAGCTGCTGCGTCCCGTGTTCCTGCCCTCCGCCAAGAAGGCCGCCATCGAAGGCGGTCGGCTGCTGGCCAAGGGTCTTCCCGCCGGCCCCGGCGCGGCGACCGGCAAGGTCGTGTTCTTCGCCGACGAGGCCGAGGCCCTGGCCGCCAAGGGCGAGACGAACCTGATCTTGTGTCGCCACGAGACCAGCCCGGAGGACATCCGGGGCATGAACGCCTCGCTGGGATTCATGACCGCGTTCGGCGGCATGACCAGCCACGCCGCCCTGGTGGCGCGCCAGATGGGCAAGGTCTGCATCGTCGGCTGCGACGCGCTGTCTTTCGACTATCACGCGCGGACGATGACGGTGGATACGGCCAAGGGCACGGTGGTGGTCAAGGAAGGTGACTGGATCTCGATCGACGGGTTTGCCGGCGAGGTCATCAACGGCCGCGTCGACACCACGCCGTCCGAGGTCATCCGCGTGCTGATCGAAAAGAACCTCGATCCCAAGCAGGCGCCCGTCTATCAGACCTACGCCAAGCTGATGACCTGGGCGGACGCCGCCCGCAAGCTGCGCGTGCGCGCCAACGCCGACCAGCCCGATCAGGCCGAAGCCTCTGTGGCCTTCGGCGCCGAGGGCATCGGCCTGTGCCGCACGGAGCACATGTTCTTCGGCGAAGAAAAAATCGGTCCCATGCGCGAGATGATCGTCGCCGAGTCAGAGACCGATCGTCGCGCCGCGCTGGCCAAGCTGCTGCCGCTGCAGCGCGAGGACTTCGCAGGGCTGTTCCGGGCCATGAAGGGCCGCCCCGTCACCGTGCGGACGCTGGATCCACCGCTGCACGAGTTCCTGCCCCATGACGAGGCCGGCGTGCGCTCCCTGGCCAGCGCCACCGGCCGCACCGTCGAGCAGGTTCATGCCCGCATCGACGAGCTGAAGGAATCGAACCCGATGCTGGGTCACCGCGGTTGCCGGCTGGGGATCACCTATCCGGAGATCACCGAGATGCAAGCGCGGGCCATCTTCGAGGCGGCGGTCGAGGTCTCGAAAGAAGGCCAGGCGGTCATCCCCGAGATCATGATCCCGCTGGTCGGCACCAAGAAAGAGCTGGACCTGCAGGCCGCCGTGGTCCGCAAGACCGCCGACGCCGTCTTCGCCGAGAAGGGCAAGAAGGTGGCGTACCTGATCGGCACCATGATCGAGGTGCCGCGCGCGGCGCTGACCGCCGGTGACATCGTTGAATCAGCCGAGTTCTTCTCGTTCGGCACCAACGACCTGACCCAGACGACGTTCGGCCTGTCGCGCGACGACGTGCCCCGGGTGCTGGCCTCTTATCTCGAGCACGAGATCTACACGGTCGACCCCTTTGTCAGCATCGATCGCGCCGGGGTAGGCAGCCTGATGAAGATGGCGGTCGCCGCGGGGCGGGCCAAGAAGCCAAAGCTGAAGCTGGGGATCTGTGGCGAGCACGGCGGCGACCCGTCGTCGGTGGAGTTCTGCCACGAAATTGGGTTGGACTATGTGTCCTGCTCGCCATACCGGCTGCCGATCGCCCGCCTGGCGGCGGCGCAGGCCGCATTGAAGACAACCTGAGCGGCCCTTCGTCGGTCTACAAAGCATGGGTCTCGAGATCCGCGCGAGCGCCGCAGGGGCCCGCAGGCGCCCCGGCCCTGCGCTGCACGGATCGGCGACGTCGATGTCGATGACTGGTGGCGCCCGCCGTTGCTTGTCCACCGTCGTGCTGGCGGCGATCGGGCTGTCCGCCTGCGCGCTGAATCAGGAGGGCGTGCCCCCGCCCAAGAACGACATCTTCTACCCCGGCGGGGCCCTGGTCGATGAAACCGGGAAATGGCTGTTCGTCACCAATTCCAACTCGGACCTCCGGTACAACGACGGCACGATGGTCGCCGTCAACCTCGAGGCGGCCGAGACCGATCGCGCCGGCACCTGGTCGGCGTGCCCCAAGGTCGGCTGGATCCCGCCTTCGTCCCAATCACCACAGGACGCGAACCACTGCTGCTGGGACGTCCTGGACCGCCTGGCCTTGAATTGCGATTCGCGGACGTACGTGGACGTCGCTTCGACCCTTCGCATCGGCAGCTTTGCCGGAACGACGACGCGGCAAATTTTCTGTGGCGCCAATAGGGAGCCATGCCCGAAGAAGCGCCTGTTCGTCTCCGTGCGCGGCAACAGTTCGATCACCTGGATCGACGCCGACGTCAACGCCGATCGAAAGCTGACCTGCGCCGGGTCGGGCTCGGCCGTTGACGAATGCGGCACGGACCACCGGATCACCCAGCGGCCCATTGACCCTGGCAGCAACCCCGCCGCCACAATTGTCGACGCGGCCAAGGTCATCCTTCCCGAGGAGCCGTACGCGCTGGCCACCTTTGACGAACGCAACTGGTTGCTGGTGGGTCACCTGCGCGGAGGCGCCGTCTCTCTCATCGACATCGATCAGTCAAGGGGGCAGCCGCCCAGCTTGATCGGTTGGTATGGGGCCATCGTTCCCGTCGACACCAACGGCCAGCGCGGGATCACCTCTCTCACGCGCCTCTCCACGACCGGCAGCTTTTATGCCGGCTCCCGCTATCTGCCGCGCGCCGTGGGCCTGCAGATGACCGGGCAGGGTGACAACAGCGGCGCGGCCACGCTGGACAACATCGCCGTGATCGGGAACGGCCAGCAATACGTCAGCAACCTGCCCGGCAGCGAGACGCGCGGGATCCAGTTCATCGCGCCTCTCCCCGATGATCCGTTTCCAGAATCTGGCCTGGCTTTCGTGCTGCAACGGGTTCCGCCCGCGCTGCTTGGCTTTCAGGTGGCCAATCAGCCACCGGTGGACGTCCTCGAGACCTGCAACAGCCCCACCTTTCTGGACCGGCACGGCACCGGCATCAATTTGCGGCTCTACGTCACGTGCTTCGAGGACGGCCAGGTCTACGTTTTTGATCCGCGTCTGCCGCGCCTGGTGGACGTCATCGAGGTGGGCCGCGGACCGGCCGGTCTGGTTTTCTCGCCGGGCGATGACAGCACAACGATGTTCGTCGTGGGATTTGGCGCGAACAACATCTCCGTGGTGGACATCAAACCCGGCAGCACCACCGAAAACCACGTCATCCAGCGGATTGGCTTTCCCAGCCCGGTGCCGCGATGAAAACCAGCCCGAGATTTGCGCGCTTTCTGTTCGGTGCGTTGATCCCGACGGCGCTGGGCTGTTCCCAGCAGCCGACGCTGGTGTCGTCGCATGATCTCGATCGACCGACCGACATGGTGTTCGGATGCGTCGGGCTTTTCCCGGGCAGCGATCCCGACCACGCCCAGCCGTCGGGGCTACCGATGGCGGCCTGTCAAACCACGGACCCGGCCTCCTCGACGCATCGGCTGTTCTCGTTCGTCACCAACAGCGCCCGCGGCGAGCTGTCCGTGGTGGACATGGATCGATCAAAGCTGATCGATCTGGATCCCGCCGTCGCCGGTTACAACACGGCCCCCCTGGGACAGTTGCCCGAAACGCTGGCCATCAGCGATGACGGCTGCCGCGTGGTGACCGCCAACCGAGGCTCGTGTGACCTGACGCTGGTCGATCCCGGCTTGCTGATGGCGCCCACCGTTGCGTCCCTGTCCGTCGACGCCGGTGTGCCGGCGGTGACGGCCCGATCCCCCGCGCAGACCATCATGGTCAGGACCGGCTCCGGCAAACCGCTGGCGGCCGCACCCTACGAGGTGCAGTTCCTGCCCCAGGACGTCCACACGCTGCTGCCCGGCGCCGGGCCCGTCCAGATGTGCCTGCCCGATCATCCGCTGGTGCCGCCCACCGGATGGTCAGCGACCGACCCGCAAACCGGTTGGAAGGCGGTGGTGACTTTCCCCGCCTGCGATCTGGTGGCCGTCGTCGATCTGCCGTCCGGTCTTATCGTCGATTCGGTGAAGATGAAGGCCGGCGGCGACCACATCGAGGTGGTGCCGACCGGCACCGAACCGACGTGCCCGATCGAATGCGGCCTCGGCGTTCGCTCGATGCCATCGGTGGAAGCAGACGCAGGTGACGCAGGAGATGGAAGCGCCGTCACCACCGAGGTCAGCGCCGATCAAGACGCGGCGATCGCCGACGGCGCTGACGCGACCGACGACGCTGGTGACGACGCGACCGACGACGGTGCAGCGGCGGAAGTCTCCTCGTCCGATGCCGAAGAGGTCGCTCCCGGCGCCAGCGATGCGGCGCCTCCGCCCGGCCCGCTGCCCGACACCCTCAGCCGGCGCGGCGTGGGGCCGCTGGCCATCCATCCTGACGGGACCCATCTGTACGTCGGCTTGACCAACGCTCCCTTGGTGGAAGCCCTCACCATCGCCCACGACAGCGGCAAGCTGGCGCCCACGATGGACGTCCAGGCCACCATCCCGCTGGTCAGCGCCGTGGGCACCACGCGCCTCCGCCTGTCCATTGATCCCTTCGCAAAGGATCCTGTATTTCTGACCCAGGGCCTGAAACAGGGCCGGAAGTACCTCTACGTCATCGCCCGCGACGGCACGGTCCGGGTGGTCCACGTTGATTCGCAACAAGAGTGCGACAACAACGTCGACACCAGCCTGGTCACGCCGGACAAGCTCGCCAAACTCGGTAATCTCGCCAGCGACTGCATCACCGTCGCCGTGTCGAACGCCAATCAGCTTCACAATCCGCTGTTGACCGGCCCCGGCATTCATCTGCCGTCAAACCCGCGCGACATCTCCTTTGCCGAGATTGGTCGCGACAGTCCGATCAACACCGAGGGCCGCCTGTCCGGTGTGTTCGGCTTCATTCTCACCGACAGCGGAACAGTCTACGTCGTCAACATCGACGCCACGCCGCGCGTGATCCAAGGGATAAAGGATTACGTTCCGACAAAGCTGGACCTGATAGAAGACCCGCCTCTGGCGAACAGCCTGCGGGATCGCAATGTCCTGACGTTCGTGCCCAACATGGACGCGGTCACCGGTCCCCCGCGACTGGATCTGCCACCGGTGGCGCCCTCCTTTGGCCCGCGCATCGAGGGGATCTACGCGTTCAACACTGCCGACAACGCGCTGGCCGACGGCATGCAGTGGGTGAAGACGTACGCGTTGTTCCCGAACCGCACGGCGGTCAACCCGCAGACCTGGACCGTGACCTGGGAAGGGGACCTGGTCGGCCTGCATTTTTCTGGTCTGCGAAAAGGCCCGGTGACGTCGCCCATCACCAATACCCCGCTCGATTCTTTTCTTTACGACGGCGGTGGCGCGTTCTGCGACGCCACCGTCGAAGAGGGCGACATCGTCACGTTCTTCGGCTGTTCGGACAATGCCCAATGTGGCGCTGGTCAGGTCTGCGTGCACAGCTCGACCGTGGCGCAATCGGCGGGCGGCCTGCCCATCAATGGCCTTTGCCTGAACCCCGACCCGAAGACTCAGGACACGCAGGCGAACATGACCTGCCGACGCCTGCTGGAGAGCGTGCGCCGGTACGAGATCGTCAGGGCCTACGCCGGCGAGCTGGTGTTGTGGCCGCACATGGACGAGGTGGTGCAGGTCCCGCAGAAGATGGATCCGAACACGTGCCGCGTGGAAGGGCAGCCGTGCGGTCCTCCCAGCGCCGTCGATCCTTCCTTTGGCAAGTTCGTCTACCGCACGGTGGCCACCGGCCGGGTCGACGACCCGATCAAAGAGCTCCGCTGTGTCAACCCATGCGGCGCGGACAAGCCCAACATCGCTGACGGCGACGTCGATTGCCGGCTGGGTCGCAAGTGCGTCGACTTCGGCCCGGACGGCGGCGGACGATTGTGCGCGGACGCGCCCTCTGAAGAGGCAGAAGGGGCGCCCGGAAACAATTGTTTTCCCCAGCTAACCCCCTACCGCGTACAGGCCGGGCGCAGCTTCCTGGTGCAAGGCTCGGTGACGACGTATCCCATCGCGGCGCATACGGACGCGACGGATCCGCACCCGCCAACCGATGATCCGGTGCCGGTGGAGGCGAATCCGCGCGGACTGCACTGCGCGCCCGCGCCGCTGTCCAACTCGCCGCTGGCTTTGCGCATCCGCATGAACGCGCCCGCCTGCAAAGAAGCTGACTTCCCCGACGGCCTGGGAATGGACCAGCGCCTCGCCCTGAACACCAGCGAAGCCCCGCCTCTCCCTGTCGTGGGCCAACCGACGCCCGACTACCCACCGCTGGTTCTGCTCAGGAGGAATCTGCCGACCAGCGACAACCCGTGCCTTTTCCTGGCCGGTCCCAACGAAGGTGATCTGACCAATACCAAGGCCGGTGAGCTGATCAAGTCCTGCGCCGACCTACCCGGCAAGGGTGGGGCCGCCGGAGCCGACGGGGGCGCCAGCGACGGCGGAACCGACGCCAGCTCCAGCGCTTCGCTGGAGCGCCCGCAGGTGACCGGCGTTCACGTGCGCGCCCTGTTCCGCAATCCAGAGATGCGGTTCCTCCTGTCGAACCTGGAACAGCAATACGGCGTCACACCGCAACTTCGTTTCGAGGTCCACGGCGGTTTCGTGGCGCAGACGGTGGCCGTGCCGTCCACGGTCGAGGTTGGCTTGCCCAGCCGTTTGCTGACCAGCCCGATCACCTCGGTGTTTGGCGGGCCGACCATCGAGCCTCCGGTCGCCACACCGCCGTATCTGTTCGTGGTCGATCAGCGCCGGGTGGGGCGAAACCGCCTGGCCGGTGGAGCGACGCGAGGACAGATCCTGCGCATCAACCTGCAACGCTATACGTCGGCGGATTCGCTGCACCCGCTGCTCATCTACGACGACTTCTCCAGCACCAACGGCCTGTTTCCCATCCAGTAGCCGCCGCCAGTGCGGCCCGGCAGGGGAGGGGAACTTGACGTCGCGTGAGTATGCGTAGAGACTACATGTAGGTCTTTATGCTAGCCGCCTTGATCGTTAGTGCTTCTCGTCGTCGCTTGAAAAAGCGATTTCATTATTGGTCGCGAGATGGCGCCGTCGCTAACCCGGCGGTGACCCCCGCGGGTCGTCGCAGTCCCTCCGTCGATGAAAGATGCACGAAAGAAGACGAATCATGAGCGTGCGTTACACTGCTGAGGCGACAATGGAAGAACCGGCGCTCCGCGACGTCGAGCGGTGGAAAGACAAGATCGAGGTCCGCCTGGATAACCGCCAGGTTTTTTTCCTCTTCTTTGGCAGCGCCCTGGTGGCGTGCATGCTGTTCGTGCTGGGGGTGATCGTCGGCAAGCGGATCGAATCGCGCGGCCGCGCTGACGCGCCGGAGATTCAAGATCCGCTGGCGGTGCTGGACCGGGTGAACCAACCGACCGTGACGGCAGCGGCTCCCGCTGACCAGGGGTTGGCCTTTCCCAAGGCGCTCATCGGCAGCGCCGGGGCCAAATCCAAACCGATCGGCCTGTCGCCGCGTCCGGTCGCCCCTCCGCCTGTTGTTGTGACCGGCAAGGGCGTCCTGGCCACCACGGCTGCCAACGCCGGCGCTGCCGCCGCCCCGGCACCGGCACCCGTGTTTCGCGCCACCGAATCAACAGCCCCCAGGGTGGCGCCGTCCGCCGCGCCCAAGCCCATCGTCGCGGTCAAACCGCCGGTGCCGGCGGCCACTCGATCGCCGTCCAGCGCCGGACCCATCGTGGTCAAGACGCCGGCCGCACCAAGGCCGGTGACCGCCGCCGCCTCGGACACGCCGCCCAAAGGTCGGTTTACGCTGCAGCTAAGCTCGTTCCCGGATCGCACCGAGGCCGACGCCTTCGCCAAGCGATTCTCCGCGCAGGGCGCCTTCATCATCACCTCGGAGATCCCAGGCAAGGGCACCTGGTACCGCGTGCGGATGGGAAACTTCGCCTCCGCCCAGGAAGCCACCACCGCCAAGACCAACTTCGAAAAGCAGCACAACGTGATCGCCTACGTGGCGGCCCGCTAGAACAAGAGACCTATGTTGACGTGAAAGACGCCGATCTTGGTGTCTCCCGGGCCCGGATCCAGCGGCCAGGCCCAGGCGAAGGCCAGATCGCCGATGGGCAGTTTCAGCAGCAGGGGCGCGATCCCCACGCCGTGACGAAACTGTCGGGGGTGGAGGCCGTCCAGTGAATCGGCGACCACGCCGTTGTCCATGAAGATCGCCCCGTACCAGGGGACGCTGATGGGAAACTGCAGGTCGATGTTCTGGATGATGCGCAGGCTGCCGCCGATCGGGCGGTACTCGACGCCGTAAAGACCGGTGCCGGCGGGCGCGCTGGGATCGATGGGGATGAGGGGAAACTGGACCACCTCGACGCGGGCACGGTCCAGGCGAAAGCCACGAATGGTGGTGTCGCCGCCGGCGAAATACCGTTCCACTTTGGGCAAGACCTGCGGTCCCCCCAGCGGGAAACCGTGCTCGAAGCGCAGGCCGTGGCGCAGCGACAGCCAGGGCGCCAGGGGAATCACCGACGTCGACCGCACCGCCATCTTGATGAACGTGTCGTCGCCGATGGAAAACGGCAACGGGCGCAGCGGAACGGACAGGATCGGCAGCGCGATCTCGGCGGTGGCCTCCAGCCGGAACCCGCGCGTGGGCAGCAGCCGGTTGTCCATACGCAGCCATTCGATGTTCGTCGACAGGCTGCCGACGGTCGTCCCCAGCTGTACCGTCCGCTGCATTTCATCGGGACCAGCCGGACGCAGCAGCGGTTCGGTGTGCGTGGTGTTGCGCAGGTTGTAGTGCACGCCGGCGTCGACCCCCGGGTACAGCTCGCGTGAAAACCCGATCGAGCCACCGCCCGACCGGATGTCGCCCAGACGAACCGTCGACTGCCGGTTGTACGTCAGCGAGGCGTCAAAACGGAACAGCGTCCCCAGAAAGCGCCGGTCGAGAAAGTTGGCGTTGCCCCGTAACAACGACTGGCCGTACTGCACCTGCCCCAAGAAATTCCAGGCGTGGCCGAACAGGTTGCGGTTCTCGTAGCCGACCCGACCATAGAAGCCCAGCCCCAGCAGCGCATTGGGCGGCGCCTGCTCCGTCGAGGCGCCGACACCGACGTGAATCAGGCTGTACTGTTCGTAGCGCTCCTCGACCTCGACCACCATCGGCACCACCGGCCGCTTCTCTTCCTTGCCAGGAAAGCTGATCGGCTCGGCGTTGTTGAACAGCTGCATGAACCCCAGGTTGCGCTGGGCGCGCTCGACGGACGTGGTGGTCAAAGGGTCGCCCGGGCGCAGCGGGATCTGCTCCAGGATGGTGTTCTCTTTCGTGACGAAATTGCCGCGCACGAAGACCGGCCCCACGTGGGTCTGCGTTCCCAGCTTGATCGTCCAGGTCAGGACCACCTTGTCGCCGGTGCGATTGACGTCGGGCTCGACGGTGGCCGTGGGATAGCCCGCGTCTCCCATCATCCGTTCCAGGCGGCGACCGTCCTCGCGCACCACACCGACCCGATACGGCTCGCCCGGGCGCAGGGAAAGGCTGTCGCGCAGAAATTCCTTGCCGTAGGGCAGGGCGCTGCCGTCGTCGGTGTGAAACTCCTCGGACGCCAGATAGACCCGCTGCCCTTCATCGACGGTGAAGCGCACATAGATGGCCGAAGCGCCCCGCGACGCGGTCTCGGCCCCGGCGGCGATGGCGCCCAGCATGCCCAGCGCCGCCTTTGACGTGGCCGCTTCGCCGCGCGCCTTCACGTCGGGAAATCCCAGGCCGCGATAGTGCTCGATCAGCCGTTCGGCGTCCTGCTCCAGCTGGCGCCCCGTCACATAGCCGCCTTCGCCCAGACCGATATAGCCCAGCGCCGGGAAGGTCCGCACCGTCACCACGTCGCGCAGGTCGTCGCTGGACAGCGAGCGGTTCCCGGCGAATTCGATGCCGCGCACCTTCAGCTCGGGCCCCTCGTCGATGGTGAAGACGATGCGGTCTTCGTTGGCCGACAGGTGCTCGCGCCGCCAGTCGACCCGGGCAAAGAAATGGCCGTGCAGTTCGTAATAGTGCTCCAGCTTGTCAGCGCTGACGCCCACCTCGTGATCGTCGTAGGACCCGCGGTCGAACAAGGTCAGCTCGTCCTTCAACGTGCTCGACGAGACGTGGCGGTTGCCCTCGAAGACGATCACGACGTGCTTGCGTTCGTTGACGTTGATGACAAGACGCACGTTCTTGGCCCGCCGATCGATGCTGTCGGGCACGCTGAAGTCGCTGGTGACGCGCGCCCCGACATAGCCGGCCGATCGATATTTCTTGGTCAGGGCGTCCAGATCGATGCGCAGCTGCTTGGCCGTGAACGACGCCGGCAGCAGCCAGGCCGCCTGCCAGTCGCGGTGGCGGAACATCTTGTCTATCTCCTCGGCGGGGAAGACCGAGTTGCCGTTGACCTT
>JAXDMH010000352.1:0-13548 GCA_034666225.1 Myxococcales bacterium | reverse complement strand
ATTTCGATCGCGCCTATCCGTACGCAAAGCTGGACGTGGCGGCGGTGCCGAACTTTGGCGCGGGTGCCATGGAGAACGCCGGCTTCATCACCTTCCGCGAAGAGCTGTTGCTGCTGGATCCGACGCGGGCGTCGATGAACGCGCGGCGGGCCATGGCCAGCGTGATGGCCCACGAACTGGCGCACCAGTGGTTCGGCGACCTGGTGACGATGGTGTGGTGGAACGATCTTTGGCTGAACGAAGCGTTCGCCAGCTGGATGAGCGACAAGATCGTCGACGAATGGCGGCCGCAAACGCGGGCGCGCGTCTATGCCGTGGCCAGCAAGGCCGGCGTCATGGCGGAGGACGCCCTGGCCAGCGTGCGGCGCATTCGAAACCCGGTGCGCAGCACGGGCGAGGCCGAGGAATCATTCGACGCCATCACCTACAGCAAGGGGCGCGCGGTGCTGAGCATGACCGAGGCCTGGGTGGGCGAGGACGCCTTCCGCGACGGGCTGCGCCGCTATATCAAGGACCACGCCTGGGGCAACGCCACCTCCGACGATCTGTTCGCGTCGCTGGCGCAAGCCAGCGGCGGCCGTCCGGTGGCCGCGGTGATGGACAGCTTTACCAGCCAGACCGGCGTGCCTCAGGTGACGGCCTCCGTGACCTGTCCCAAGGCGGCGGATGGGCACGCCGCGGCCGTCATTCACCTGAGCCAACGCGAATACCAGACGCTGGATCGCCGCGACCCACCCGGCGACAAGCTGTGGCGCATTCCGGTCTGCCTGGTGTACGGCGGCGCCGCCACGCCACGCGCGCCCAAGCCCACGCCCACTCTGGAAAAACAGTGCACGCTGCTGGAAACCACCCAGGCCGACGTGCCGCTGGGCACCGCCGGCTGCCCTTCGTTCGTTTACCCGAACGCCGGCGAGGCCGGTTATTACCGCGTGCATCTTTCAGCGACCCAGTTGAAAGATCTCACGGCGACGGCGGCGCTGGGCCGGCTCTCCGAACAGGAACGTTTCGGTGTGCTCAGCAATGCGTGGGCGGAGGTCTGGAGCGGTGAGCTACCGGCGACGGATTTTCTGGCGCTGCTGGATCACTTCAAGTACGAGTCGAGCCGCCTGGTGTGGGGGCAGATCATCGATGCGCTGACCAGCGTGGATCGCGCGCTGGTCTCCGACGACGCACGCCCCGCCCTGGCCAGGCTGGTGCGCAAAATCCTGGGCCCCGTCGGCCGCCGCCTGGGGTGGAATCCCAAACCGGACGAGTCGGAATCAGACGACCGGAAACTCCTGCGCGAGGCGGTGCTGGGCGCGCTGGGCAGCCTGGGCGACGACGACTGGACGCTGAAAAATGCCCGTCGCGTTGCCGACGCGTGGCTGTCCGACCCGACAAAGACCGATCCCGATCTGGCCCGCATCGCCCTGCCCCTGGCGGCCAGGCGGGGCGACGCCGCGCTGTTTGAACGGCTGCGCGCTGCGCACGCCAATCCCGGCACGCCGGAGACGCGCCTGCTGGCGCTGGCCGGGTTGAGTGGCTTCGAGGACCCGGCCCTGGTCGAACGCACGCTGGGTCTGATCCTGGATCGGACCATCAAGGTGCAGGACTTTCGCTATGTGTTCTTTCCGCTGGCGACGCGACGGGCGACGCGCGATCTCACGTTCGCCTGGATGCAGCGCCACTTTGACGAGCTGACCGTCGCCGTTCCGGCGTTCTTGCGCCGGCGGTTCATCGGCGTGGCCGGTGCGATGTGCGATCGGCGGCGGGTGCAGGCGGTCGAAACCTTCCTGCGCCCGCGCCTGGAAAACATCGAAGGCGCCGAACGAAACGCACGCCAGTCCGTGGAAGAAGGCCTGCGTTGCGCCGCACTGGCAGAGAAGGAAGCCCCGGCCACCTCCCGATGGCTGATCGGGCTTGCGTCGGCGGGTCATTAGAAGAGATTTCCGCTGGGGAGAAGAGGATTTCCCTTGGGGCCCCACCGGTGAGTTTTCCGATCCCTTCTCCCCGCTTGCGGGGAGAAGGTTAGGATGAGGGGCGTTCTAGAACGGGAACGGCTGCCCGCCGGCGTTGGTGAAGCCGCGGTATCGGCCCAGCACGTTGTCCACGTAGTTCTGGGCGCGCGTGTTCAGGGAGGCACATCCCAGCACCGAACCTTCGCCCGAGTTGTACGCGCCCGCCGCCATCAACAGATACTGCTTGTCGGTGCAGCCGGCGTGCTCGCGCTTGACCGCGTTCCAGAAGTTGGTGATGGCGGTGACGCCCTGATCAAGGTTCAGCGTGGCGTTGAAGACCGACGTGCTCCACAGCGGCGAGTTTTGATCGCGCGTCAGGTTGGGGTGCCCGTTGGGAAGCTTGGTGGCGTTCGATTCGCCGCACGCCGGCGTCACCTGCGTCAGGCCGAAGGACTTGGACTCGGCGTCCGTCCAGCCGCTGGGCACGCCGCACGGGCTGTCGGGGCTGACGGCGAACTGACCAAAGTCCGATTCCTGCGCGACCTGGGATTTGATCAGCATCGGATCTGGAAACCCGTGCTGGTTGGCCAGCCCGACGATCACGCAGTCGAAGGCGTCGCTGTTGCCGTTGCCCGTGCGCAGCGGATCGTTGCTGCTGCTGCAGTTCCCGCCGCCGTTGCTGCCACCGCTGCCGCCACCGGTGCTGCCGCCGCTGCCGCCACCGCCGCCGGCCGGTCCGTTGACCTGGAACTCGAACAGCGAATAGCCCCACGGCGTTGCGCGTCTGGTCCCGAACATGCGCACAAAGCGGCCGCGCGCGGCCAGCCCGGCGAAATCGTCGGTGCCGCCGTCGCCGCCCGTCACCGTGCGCACGGTGGTCCACTGGTTGCCATCGGTCGAGGTCTGAATCTGGTAGTCGGCGCCGAAGGCCGCCTCCCAGCGCAGCGTGACGTGGTCGATGGCCTTGCTGGAGCCCAGGTCGATGCTGATCCACTGGGGATCGCTGAACTGCGATGACCAGCGCGTCGACAGATTTCCATCCACCGCCTTGCTCGCCTCCAGACCGGCGGCCTCGACCGAAGACGCGGCCGCGGTCCCCGACAACAGCTCGCCGGTCGACGACTCATCGCCGCTGGGGATCTCGCCGCCGATCCCGGGCGGCAGGCCGCAACCAAGCAGGCCACAACCAAGAAGGGCTACACCGGCGACCACCAAGTAACCGACCCCACCCCCAAAACGGCACAAACGCTCAGCGACGTGACGACGCAACGAAATCCGAATCATGGGGATCTCCTTTCGGCGCCGCGCGCTGGTAACGCTGGAGGCCGCCGGTGTTTCCACCGTCCGCCCTCTGCAATGTCCAAGCCGCGTTTGCGGCGCGCGGACCGCCGGAAAACGCCCGTCAATTCAGGGACGATCGCGGAGATCGCTGGGGGAAAGACTCTCCAGTTGGGGAGCCATCACTCCATGGGAGGGCCGGCCGAGAGCCGCTATTGACAGTTGTTCAACAGCACCGTTACCGCGGCATTGCCGGCGGGGACCACCGCCTCGTCGACGCGGCCAGCGCAGGTGGCCGCCCTGACCACGGCGCCCGGCGTGGCCTGCGCGCAGTCGCGCGGGCCGGTAAAAACGTTGCCCATAGCGGTCAACGTCTGGGCGCCGGCGGTGACGCCCGGACGCACGCACAGCCCGGCACCGAAGTTCGGGTTGGAGCCGATCGACGCCTGCAGGATGTTGTGGCCGAGATCGGTCATGACGCCCAGGTCGATGCCCGACAGATCGTTGCCGGCGGCGGTGTTGGCGGCGTTGGTGATGACCACGCCGTTCAGGCCGTTGGCCAGCGCCACGCTGTTGCGCACCTTGACCTTCGACCCGGCCAGGATGTGGATGCCGCCCGCGCCGTTCATGCTGGCCCAGGCCACCACGCCGTTGATCACGCTGACCGCCGTCGCCGCGCCCGGTGTCTGGTTGATATAGATGTTGGCCTGGTCGTTCAGCTTGGCCACCACGGTGCCGTCGCCGGCGATGGGGGCGGTGGTCACGGGAACCCCGGTGATGTTCAGGATGCCCACGCCGCCCACTTCGATCCCGCGCTGCGAATTGCTGTTGAACGACGTCTGGGTTTCGCCGGCGGGGACGACGATGTTCACGATGCCGCCGGTGATGTGCAGGCCGTCGCGTCGTGCGGCGTTGGTCGCGGTGGTTCCCGCCCCGGTCGCCACCACGCCCGGCCCGATGTTCAACGTTCCGCTGGTCACGCGGATGCCGTCGTCGCCGGTGCTCTGCACGATGACGTTGCCAATCGACACCGCATTGCCCGCCCCCGACGACGAGATGATGCCGGCGCCGGAGGTCTGCCCCGCGCCGTCGATGGTCAGCACGGCGGCCTTGTCGGGCAGGATCGATGCGGCGGCGGCGGTCAACTGGAACCCGTCGGCCGCTGTGGAAAGCCGCAGGCGAATGGGACCGCCGCTGGTGGTGACCTTGACGTTGCCGGGGAGGCGAATGGGCAGCGATTCGGGCGCGGGCTGCCCCGTCGTCTGCACCGTGTAAAGGTCGGTGCTGCCCCCGGTCTTGCCGACGATGGTGATGGTGGTGCCGGCGGGCGGGTTGCTTCCGATCACCTGCAAGGCGCGGGTGATGGTCCGGAAGGCGCAGCTGGCCGTCGCCGTGGAGGCGACCTTGCCGCTGCCGGTGGCGGTGGCATCGTTCCCGCCAGCGGGATCGACCAGATATTGGTTGCCCAGGGCCGCCGCGCACTGCGAACAGGTGTGGTTCGCGCTGCAGGTGAATCCCAGGCCCATGGTGGCCAGGCAGTCTTGATCGACGCAGCAGTTCCCGGCGACGCAGCTTCCGCCGCAGCAGGTGTCGCCACCGTTCGCGGTGCAGGCCATGCCGGTGTTGGTGCAGGTGGCGGCGACGCACTTGCCACTGTTGGTCTGCCCGGTGGTGGTGTCGCAGACGAACGTCGCCCCGTACTTGGCGTCGGTCTGGCACTGGCTGTCCGACTTGCACGCGCCGCAGTTGTTGGCCACGGTCGCCCCGCAGACCAATCCGCTGCACTCGCTGCTGTCGTGGCAGTTTCCTTTCAGGCAGCCGCCGGACGCGCAGATGTTGCCGGTGCCGTAAAAAGTGTCCGCCGTGCAGTTCGCGTCCGTGGTGCAGGCGGCGCAGCTGTGCGCGATGGTCAGGCCGCAGATCTTTCCTGAAGAGCATTCGCCCGACGTGTCGTGACAGTCGCCGGTCACGCACGCCCCGGCCAGGCAGATGGTCGACGCGCCGTACGTCGTGTCGGCCTTGCACGCCGAATCAGCGGCGCAGGCCGCGCAGGTGTGGGTCGCCGAGCCGCACAGCTGGCCCGCCGTGCAGGTGGCCGAGGTGTGGCAGGTGCCGGACACGCACGCGCCGGCGACGCAGATGTGCGTCGCGCCGTACGTCGCCACGCACTTGGCGTCGTCGGTCGTGTCGGTGCAGGCGACGCATTTGTTGTTCTGGCAAAGGCCGCTGCCGCCGCCCGCTTGCGTGCAGGCGCTGCCGTCGGCGCCACAGGCGGTCGCCTCGACCGGGGCGTCGGTCGTTACGTCGGCTGCCGTATCGATCGACACGTCCGTGAAACTGTCGATCGGTCCGCCGTCGCTGCCGCCGGCTGCGTCGATGTCCTGGCCGCCCGTGCCACCCGTGCCGACGGTGCCGCCGGTTGCGCCTCCCGCGCCGGCGCCGCCAGAAAATCCGCCGCTGCCGCTCCCGCCGCCGCTGCCGCCCCCACCGTCATTTTTCGCGGGCGTCGACGAGCCACCGCAGCCGGTTACCCACAGCGTGGCGGCCATCAGGACAACCAACCCACGAATCATCAACTGGGAACGCAGGCGCGCTGAAATCACGGGCAGTCTCCTTGCAAAATTCCTCAAGTCGCGACGGCGGGCCGCGAGAACGGGGCAAATTGTCAGCGCAATTGGTGCTTGCGTCAAATCCGGCACGGCGGGGTGTTGTCAAACGGGCACAGGCTGGCGTCGACAGCGGCAAAAGCCGCGAGAACCTGGTGGCATCGCGCTTGCGAGGGTGGTCCGTGCAAATGCGCGCGGAGACAATCTGGGTGGTGATGGTGGGGGTGGCGCTGGCTGGTTGTGGTGAGGGAGGGTTGCCGCTGGACGAGCTGCCGCTGCGCGATGCTCTGCGCGCCGATCCGGAGGTGATCGCGGCCTTGCCCGAGGCGACGCGGCTGCGCCTGGGCGCCCGCCTGGAGACGGCGCGCGCTGTCGATGACGGCGCCGATCAACTGAGCGTCAGCGGGGGCGACGGCGCGGGCATCGGTCAGACCGCCGCCGCCGTCGTGTCGGCCCTGGACAGCGCGCGCGAGCGGCGCCAGGGGGAGCCGCTGATCGTCGGCCAGCTCGCGTCGGACGGCTGGGCCCGCCCGCTGCGAGAGAACGTCGTCAAAACCGAAGGCCTGTCGTTGCCGGCGGCGACGCCGCTGGATGGTGCAGCGCCGGCCGGTACCGCCCTGCTGGAGACGCGCGCGCTGGACGGGGCGGCCGGGTCCTGGCTGCGGTCGCTCGCCGGCGCCAGCGGGGCGCGGCACCTACGGCGCGTGGTGGGTTGGCCCATCGGCGCCATCGCCGTCGGCGACACGATTTACGTCAACGCCGCCTGGCTGGTCGCCGTGGCGCCGCCCAGCGGCGGCGGGCCGGACGGCGGCGCCGACGCGACGGCCCCCTCGGCGCTGGGCACGGCCACGGCCACGGGCGCGGCGACAGCCACGGGCGCGGTGCCGGACGTGCCGCCGCCGTCGCCCGCCGGGCGAACTACCGCCGCCGACGAGGTTCGCACCACCGCCTTGACCTACGCCGACGGCGGCACGGAGGTCATGCCCGCACAGGACCCGGCACCGTCACCCGACGACCAGGCCTGCTCGAACTTCGCCGCCGGCTGCGCCGACGCCTGCGCTGCCAGCGACACCACCGACAACGGCGACGCGTGCAGCGACACCAGCGACGACGGCGGCGACGCCTGCGCCAGCAGCACCGACGACGGCGCCGACGCCTGCGCCAGCAGCACCGACGACAGCAGCCAGGCGTGCGACAGCGCCGGCGACGACGCCGGTTCGGGTTGCCAAATCGGCGTCGGCGCTGGCCACCGGCCGCGGCGCGGGCGCGGCCTTGGTTCGCACGCGTGCCTGCTGCTGCCGCTGGGGTATCTCCTTTTGATCAGGCGGCGGCGATGAAGCCGGTCCTGGTCGCCTGGCTGGTCCGCCACGGTCTCCCCGGCTGGCTGCTGCCTGACTATTTCCTGCTGGCGGCGATGGCCGCGTTGCTGGGTGCGATGATCGCCCTGCGCCTGTGCGCCCGCGACGGCGCCTCGCCCTTGCACACCGCGTACGCCATCGCCTGCGCCTACGTCGCCGCGCTGGGTGGCGGTTACCTCTTCGAAGCGCTGCGCGCCCTGCCCGCCGCCGCGACGTCCGATTCGTGGCGGCCGATCACGCACGCGGGCCGCGCCGCCTATGGTGGCCTGCTGGCCGCCATCATCGCGGCGGTCCTGTATCTGCGAGCCGCGCGCCAACCGATCGTCCCCTTCTTTGATCGGGTCGCCGTCGGCACCGGCCTGACCTTCGCCCTGGTCAGGACCGGCTGCTTCATTGAAGGATGCGACTACGGCATGCCCACGGGCAGCGTCCTCGGCGTTCGTTTTCCGCGCGGTAGCCTGGCTGCCCTGGATCACGCCCGCCGCGGCTTCGTTCCGCACGGCGCCGCCAGCCTGCCCGTTCACCCGACGCAGCTTTATGAAGCCGCCCTGGGCCTGGTCGCCGCAGCGCTGGCCGCGCTGGCGCTGCGTCGTGGTCGGCGCGACGGCGCCGCGTTCGCCACCTTCCTGGGCATCTATTCCATCGGCCGCTTCGCCATCGAATGCCTGCGCGGCGACCAGGATCGCGGCCACGCCCTGGGACTGTCGACGGCACAATGGGTGTCGGTGACGATCGTCGGCGCACTGGCGGTGGCGGTGGTGCGTCGCGCTGCCGGTCAGGGCAATTCCCACTCGCCGGCATACTGCCGGCAGACCGGTTCACAACCGTCCCCGTTGGGTCGCACCGTCGCATAGGTGACGTCGAAGGTCTTCGGTCCGACGTCGGCGCCGTCGGCCTTGACCGTCGCGACGATCCTCTGCGGCGTACCGGCAAACGTGATGACCTCCACCAGCCGGCCGTTCGGTTCACAGTGCAGCGACACCGCGTTTGCAGTGCGTGTCTCTGTGCAGGTGGTCAGCTCGCGATGGGCGACGCTGACTTGCAGGTCGTCGCAAGGTGTCCCGCTCGCCGGGCTGGCCGGCGGAGCGGCGCATTTCACGGTGCGGCCGTCGATTTCAAGTGTCAAGGCCAGCGGCAGCGTCATCCAGTCGGCCCGGTGCACGGTGATCGACGCCTGATCCCGGCAACCGACCTCGCTGCAGATCTTGGTTCCGATACACGCCGCACTGATTTGAAACACCAGAATGACGAGCAGCCATTTCAGCATCGAGGTCTTCTCCCCGTCATGGTTCATCGCCACGACAGCGGTCCGTTGATGGCCCGTTCCCAGTTTCGCCCGTCGAACGTCGGGAAGCTGAGCGCATCGAGATTCACGTCATCAAGACACCTGACGTTGACGTCGATCTTGTCGGGGTCGGATCGCGGAACGTAAAAGGGATGCACGCCGCACGTTCGGCAGAAGTGGTGTTTGGCCGTCTTCGTGTTGAATTCATAGGTGGCCAGATCTTCTCGTCCCGATACCAGGCCGAAATCCGCCGCCGGCACGATCAGGTGGATGAAGCCCTTCTTGGTGCAGACAGAGCAGTTGCACAGGGTGGCGGCGGCCAGATCGCCGCGCACGACGAACCGAATTCGCCCGCAGTGACAGCCGCCTTGAAAGTTCCGACGTTCCACGCTCGACGCTCGAGATCTACGGCGCTCAGACAGCGTCTTTTCTGACGCCGCATCCCTTCAACCGCCAGCCGCCGCCCTCCTGGCGCTCCCGAAACTCCGCTCGATACTCGCTTCGTGCGTCGACCGCCAGCAGCGCGCAGGGATCGAACCAGTGAACCGTCCGGGCCTCATCCAGCAGCGGTGGCAAATGTCCGCTGAACTCCGCGACGTCGGGACAGCGGTGGTGCCACAGGGCATCCTCCTGCGGCGGCGCTCCGAAACAGAGCACCTCCTTGACGCCGCCATTGCAGTTCGTGGCGATCACCAGAACGGGGCCCGGCAGCCGACCCGCCGATTCAACCCGCAGCAGCAGGTCGTGATGAAACTCTCCGCGCTGCCAGTGATCGAGAATCTCGTAGCCACCGAAGCTGGCCTTGAGATCCTCCAGAAGCGATCCGAGAGCCAGATTGCGAGCCAGCGCTTCGATCGTCATGGCACTGATCCTGTCAGATCTGGGCGCACATGTCTTGTTCGCACCTCAGTTCGGGTACGGCGGCGGCGTGAAGGTGGCCTTGAAGACGAAACGCTGTCTGTAACAAAAAGGAACTGCTTCATCATTGATTGTCATCGGTTCAAATTTCCAATCCTTCACCGTGTCACACACCAAACGATTCAATCTGGTATGGGTGCTCGTGATCGTCGTGACCTTGGACACCGCGCCGCTCCGGTCGACGCAGACATTGACCTCCTCGACATAGTCCGGGCCGAGAATGAACAACTCCGGAGGAAGTTGGGGCATGTTGCCGGAAAGGCGCTGGAACTTCGTTCCGCGAACAGAGATCGTTTCGCCGGCATCATTCTTGATGGTCCAGATCGTAGCGCCATCGGCACGCGAGGCAGGTGCCGGGAGCGTCGGCATCACTGGCGGTTCATGAGCGCAGGACAATGCGCAAGTCATCAGGACGATCGCGACGGCTCTGCGACCATGATGAACCAGATTCAGCCGGTGCACGCGGATCGTCTATCCGTTCCCACCGTCACGATCGGGAAAGCACATACCGTTCTCGCCCGCATCGGGCTTCCGGTAGTCCATGCGCCAGACGTCGCACCCGTCTTCGTCCTTTTCGATTCGCCAGTTGAAGGAGCACCAGAAGTCACAAACCGTGCCGCATCCGTGAAAGCGGTTCGTGCCGCCCAGATGCACACAGCCGGTAAAGTTGGCCGGGTCTGGTGGACAACACACAACTGCGTCGCCTTTTGATTCGACGTCGCTGTCCGTTCCGACGTCCTGATCCGACTCTGCGTCGCCGACGTCCGCAACGGCTGCGTCCGGGGGAGCGGCGTCGAGCTTCACCAATGCAGACGAACCGCACCCGGTTAATAGCGCCAGAATCAGGCTCAATTGCCCATAGCCGCTGGTCATGTGAGCCAATCCTCCGCCTACAATCCAACCCGGTACCCGACGCAACCAGACTCGACGACCGGCAGGGTGCTTGTATCGATGGACCAACTGACGGTCGCGAGCGACGCACCACCGGCGCCCTGCACCTTGTCGGCCCCGAGCGTCACGGTCAATGGACCTGGGACCAGCGTGCTACAGAACTCGTGGAGCTCTTGGGGCTCCAGCGCGTCGAATCGGCAGGTCAGCGGTGCGCCGTTCTGGATGACGGTGAACATCTCCGTGGGGCTTGCGGCCGTCACCGGTTCAGAGAAAGCGACGATGAACTTGCTGCCAGGCACGTCGGCTTGGCAGAAGTTGATCAACCTGACGGCCGGGTGAGACCCCGGCCGCAGGCGAACTCCCGGCACGCCACCGTCGAAGGATTGCGATGCGCTGACATCCTGCTCGGCGGGGCCAAATTCAAGGCTGTACCATCGATCCTCCAGCGCTGAGCCGGGAGCAATTTCGACGACTGCAGTGGTCCTGGGGTCATTGTTGTTCGAGGGGGAGACCGGAGCAATCGTCACGGCGGTCGAAATAACGGCTCCCTCAGGCCAGATTCGCAGGGCCAGGCGTGCAGAAAGTTGGCCAAGGGTCGGGGCGTCGATCATCCGTCCGACCCCGTAGTACGACACCTTGAACGGCCCCTGTCCGACGTTTGTCGTCCCGTCCGCCAGATCGGCCCGAACCTGGATGAATGGCGCTGGAGAGCCTCCTCCCTGGCTGTCGCCACCCGCTGGCCGGTCGTCGGTTGTCGAGGCATCCGGCCGGTTCAGGCCTTCGCCACCAGAGGGATCTGCGCAGCTGGCGACTGCGCACAGAGCGATCAGCACCGTGCCACACGACCAATCCCTGACGAGCCTGTCGCGGTTCATGTCCCCTCCAAAGCCAAGGGTCCTTCTGAAGCTGCTTCCCACGCGTGATTGTTTTCATCTCTGCAAGCGGCGTTCCGACGGTGCCCGGAATTGCTTCGACAAGGGCGGCTCCGGTGCATCGCAGACTTTGGTCCCGGGAGATCACGGCACCGCCTTTCCGTTACGTCGTTTCGTAGAAAAGCACTGGCGCCTTCATCTCTTGCACGAACAATCTTCCGGCCGTCCAGGTCAAGCACAATGAATCCCCGCCATCGCGTACGATTGCAACCAGACGCCACAGATGTTCTGCGCGACCAACTCGGTGCAAAACTGTGCCGTCTGAGCGGCCGGTCCGACGCAACAGTCATAAAGACGTTGACAGTCCGCGGACAGTGGTGCGGCCTCGGCAGCCGCAGAATCGGTGGGGCCATCGGTCGAAACCTTGTCAGCAGCCGAATCGGCGAGGCCATCGGCCGAAGCCTTGTCAGCTGCGCCGTCAGCTCCGGAATCGGTTGTAGAGCCAGAGGGCGAACTGGGGCCGTTGCTAGAGCACGCGATACCCACGGTTGCGGCCGTCGCCACTGCGATGACGCACAACCAGACGCGGATGACGCACAACCAGTGGCGCATTTGCTCCCCCCCTTTTGCGATGTCGCAGCATAGCGCCGCCCGTCCCGGCACTGCAACAAAGTCTCGACAAGAGTGACCACCCGCCATGGTCCATGAGGAGTTCATCTCTCCTCGGCCTTATCCCGCCCGACTCACACCGCCCGAGTATCGATGGAAGACAAGACCAGGTCGGTTCGCTCCTTTGCTCCGATGTGTTTCCAGAACAGCAAGGCCTCATGGTTCTCGCCAAAGACCAGGATGTGACACTTGTGTATCCCCTGTTCCCGCAGTTTCGCCAGACATGCCCTGACCAAGGCCGCGCCCACGCCCTGCCGTCGGTGCTTGTCAGCGACCGCCAGGTGATAGACGAGTGCGCGACGTCCGTCCTGACCACAGAGAACAGCGCCGACGATCGCCCCATCGAGATCGGCCACCGAACTCAAACCCGCATTGCGCGCCAGAAACGCTTCGATCCGATCGCGCGAATCAGACGCATCGAGACCGATCCCCTTCGACGCTTCCCAGAGTGCTCGTGCCCCATCGTAGTCGTCGATTCGAAAGGGTCGGATAGTCCAGTTGTTCATGCGAGTCCGTACAACGATACTGCCGTTCAGCAGCGAGGAGGCGCGGTCATCCGCTGCAATGCCAGTGCAGCCGTCTCACTCACGCTACAGACACAATTTCCGTTTGCCGGCGAGTGATTGTCAGTAACCCGAGACAGCGATACTGATGAAAGACTCTTGCGGCGCCGAGATGGTGTACGCGACATGCTTGGGACATTTCATCGTTGTGCGGGAGTGCGTGGCGTAGCCGTCTTCGCTGGTGTCCATCGGCAGCAAGGTGCACCCCATTTTCGCCGCAATGGGTGCATAGAAATCAGCGATCTCTTTGTCCCACAGTGCGCTCACGTAGGCGGCCGTCACGACTCCGGGGGTAGACTTATCGGCCCAAAACATCACAGAAGACCCGCAAAACTTTGCGCCCTTCGGTAAGGCTTGCAACGGCGCCGGAATCACACCCCAGCTTCCCGGGTGTTGCTCGACACGTGAAGGCGAGTAAGGCCCGGCCATTTTGCTGCTCACCGCCTTTTCTTGGAGCTCGGCGATGCCTTCACAGGTAATGGGATTGCGCTTGGGTGCCGCTTGAGCTGTCGCGCTTGCCAGCAGAAGTAGAACGGACACGAATGTTTTCATCACCGGCGATGCTGGCACGAGCTGAAACCAAGGTCAAAGGACTCAGCCAACGTCGACGATCGTCCATTCGTGCCGTTCTCCCTCGGCCAACTCAGCGAGCGCACCAGCAAGATCAGCGGGACTTCTTTCCGCTCATGCCCGACTGGCCATCAGACCCGCGACTGACCCATCTGGCCCATCGATGCCAGCCTTCATCTGCGTCGCTTCAGTGGCATCCACTGTGACCCGGAGATTGGGTCCGTCGTGCCGGCGACCGCGCTGTCGCCGGCGAACGGGACTGCATTCGTGCGCCGCAGCCGCAGGCCACAACAGTCAGGCTGTCGCCGCCAAAACGTGAACGGACTTCCGATACGATCCGACGCTCACCCAAAGTGCCCCGGGGCGATCGCCGTTCGCCAGGCGTCACGCCGCCCCCGTTAACCGCCGGGCGACGGCGCCGCCGCCGACGTGGGCGGGGGCGGACCTTCCAGGTCGACGCGGTAGCTGGTGCCGTTGAAGGCGCTGGTGTGGGTTTCGACGTGCACCTTCATGGACGACGCGAGGGCGGAGGCGTCTTTGATGAAAGACTTCAGGCTATTCAGGTCGCGAGCCTCGGCGCGGGCGCGACAGTCAGGCTGAT
>JAXDMH010000351.1:0-3844 GCA_034666225.1 Myxococcales bacterium | reverse complement strand
CTTTATCCGTGACATTTTCGAAACACTACTTATCACGTTTCGGCGCGGGCTAAATCCCGGGGACACCGGGTCCGGGGTGCAGCAGAATATGGCCACGAAGGCCGGGGACCGGTATAGTGTGGGGTCTTCTCGGGTCCAGTATGTCTTCCCACTTTTCGCAGCAGCGACCGCCTGGCGGCCCGAAACGGGTGCGCGCGTTGGCCTATGCGCTGCGATCGAACGTGACAACGCTGACAGCGCTGGCGCTGGCGTTCGGGTTGACCAGCACCGGCTCCGGTTGCGACGCCGGTCCGCGCCCGCCGGATGTGGCCGCGCCGCCCAGCGCGCTGACCGCAGAGGTCTCGGTTCGCATCGACGCCAGCCCGCAGAAGGCGGCCAGTGTGTCCGTGCTGGCCTTCCGCGCCGCCATTGCCGGGATCGATCGCGCAGACGTCCTGGGGATCGTCGATCCGCTGGCGGCCGCCGAGCCCGACCACGACTGCGCCCTGCGCGATGTTGATCTGTCGGCCAGTTCACTGCTGGCGCGCGGCGGGTCAATCGAACTTCAGGAGATGAGCGGCATCGGCATCGGCCTTCCCAACACGGATGCGGTGGTTCGCCCGTTTCCCCGTCTTTATCCGGACGTGGCCACGGTGGTGGGCGGCGTCGTCGCCGAGGCAGGCCCCCTGCGCATCGAGACCTTGCCCGAACGGCTGGCGCTGCTGACCGCCGACTCCGAGCTGGCCATCGAGGAGATCCCGGTCCCCACCGTTCCGCGCGTCGTCACCATCAACGGGGGCACGGCCAGCGCCGGGATCAAGATCGATACATCGGAGGGGCTGGTGGTGGCGGTGGCCGGCGGGCCGGGGACCACCCTCGAGATTCGTCCCTTCGGCGCCACCGTGGCGCTGGCCTGTTCGGTCGGCGCCGGCGCCAACACCGGCGAGAGCATCATCATCGTTCCGCACGCCCAGCTGGCTCGTCTGTTCGGCGATCAAAAGCCGGCGCGTGGTGTGGCCGTGCCGGCGTCGCTGGATGTGGTCAGGCGCAACCGCGTGAAGAATTCACTGCTCGGGATTCCGACGCGACTGTCGGTCGAGGTTCGCTCCTCGATGACCGTCGAGCTGCATCCGTGATGGCCCACGTCCGGCGCGACAGCCGCAGCCACGCGAGAGTCAGCTTGCGCTTGCCGGTCCGGGTGACCGATCCGACCAAGCGGGTGGCCGGCGGCATCGGTTATGAGACGGCGGAAGTCTCCCCCGGCGGCGCCTTCCTGCCTTCGCAGGTCTTGCTGGAGGTCGGCGAGCTTCTCTGTCTGGATTTCACGCTGCCCGACGGGCGGCACGTCTGCGCGCACGCGCGCGTGGCGCGGACCACCCGCGGCAGCGGCGACGAACCGAGCGGCATCGGCGTCGAGTTCGTGGAGATCACACCTGACGATCGCGCGGCCATCGAACACCAGCTGACTTGATCGAAACCGAGAACCGAGAACCGAAACGGACGCTGAAACGGAAGGTGGAAGACCAGCATGGCGGAGACCCTGGAAGAGCTGACTTATAACTATGAAGACGAAGGCGTCTTGGTCCGCAAGGAGATCGACAGGGTCGTCCTGACCAAGGGCGGCTGGGCGACCATCATGTTCCTTTTCCAAGAGCTGGACCGGCAGAGTGGAAAGTTCCGCGCGCCGAAGATGGCCATCGTCCGGTTCAAGAAATCCAAGGGCAGCTACCGCAAGCAATCGTCCTTCAACATCTCCAGCGAAAAACAGGCGCGGCAGATCGCCGAGGTCTTTGAAGGCTGGTACCCGAAGATGACCGCCGCCGTCGGCGCGGCCGATGGGGACGAGGAAGAAGCCTCGGAAGCCTCCGACGACGCGCCCTCTGACGGCTGACCGGGACCGAGCTGAACTGAGCTGAGCGCTTGTGATTGCGGTCTTCGTCAACCCAACCGCGCGCGCCAACCGGCGCGACCCGCGGCTGGCGGCCAAGTTTCAAACCATCCTGGGCGACGCCGGGCGGGTCCTGGCGCCAAAATCTCTCGACGAGCTGACCGTCGCCGCCACCGCGCTGCACGCCGGCGCGCCGCCGTCGGTGATCGCCATTCACGGCGGTGACGGCACGCTGCACAAGACGCTGAGCGCCCTCATCAATGCCTGGCAGGGCGATCCGCTGCCGCCGCTGGCGGTGCTGTGTGGCGGGACCATGAACGTGGTGGCGTCTTCACTGAAATTGAAGGAGCGCCCGCAGGTCATGCTGGCATCGCTGGTCGATGCCCAGAGAAACGGGCGCCCGCCGGCCACGGTGCGCAAACGCTGCGTCAGGGTCGGGGACCGGTACGGGTTCATCTTCGGCAATGGATTGCTGGCCAATTTTTTGGTCGAGTACTACGGCCCCAACGGGTACGGACCGCTGCGGGCTGTCTGGGTCATCCTGCGCTGCTTCGCCTCGGCCGTGGTGACCGGGCCCTTCATGCGGCGCATGTTTCGCCGTTTCGAGGGCGAGGTGAAGGTCGACGGCAAGGCCCTGGAATGGCCCAGCTTCGCGTCGGTGGGCGCCGCCACGGTGCGGGAGGTCGGCCTGGGATTCAAGCTCTACGACCGCGCCGACGATGACCCTGATCGGTTTGGTGTGCTGGCAATCCACGCAGGTCCCCTGGCGCTGCTGCCTGACATGCCTGCCGTTCACGCCGGCCGCGGCATCCCGCCGGCGCGGGCGTTCAGCACCACCGCTTCGACGTTGGACGTAAGCAGCAAGGCTCCCCAGATGACCTACACGATCGACGGCGACCTTTACCACACATCGGAGCCCATCCACGTCTCAGTAGGTCCGGCCATCGACTTCGTAAAGCCAGAACGAGGTTTGATCGCGCGGCGAGGCGGCGATACCATGGCGAAGTTGCCATGAGCACGTCGTTCCCTCTGGACGGGATGCGGGTCCGGTTCGCAGGCGATACCAATGTGGGGATGAAACGCGCCCACAACGAAGACTCGTTCTATTTGCCGGAGAGCGAGCGACTGGCCATCGTCGCTGACGGCATGGGCGGCCACGCCTCGGGCGAGGTGGCCAGCCGCATGGCCGTGGAGACCATCTCAGGTTTCTTCAAGGCCACGCAGGACGAGCAGCAGATGACCTGGCCGTTCAAGATGGATCGCGGCCACCGCTATGACGTCAACCGGATGGTCACCGCCATCAAGCTGGCCAATCTGAAGATCCACGAGCACGCCCAGAAAGACCCGCGCTGCCACGGCATGGGGACCACCGTCGTCTCCACGCTGTTTCTCGACGACGCCATCGTCGTCGGGCACGTGGGCGACAGCCGGTTGTATCGACGGCGCGAGGGGAGCTTTGACCAGATCACCGAAGATCACTCGCTGCTGAACGACTACATCAAGATGAAGCACCTGTCGCCCGAGGAGATCGCGGCGTTCCCGCACAAGAACGTCATCGTGCGCGCCCTGGGGATGAAGGACACCGTGCAGGTCGACGTGCACGTGGACAGCCCGCGCCTGGGCGACGTCTACCTGCTTTGTTCGGACGGTCTGTCGGGGATGATCAGCGACCCGCAGATGGCCGACGTGCTGGGGAACGAACGCGACCTGGACGTGCTGTGCGAACGCCTCATCTCCATGGCCAACAAGAACGGTGGCCTGGACAACATCACCGTCGTCGCCATCCGCGTCGAAGCGACTTAACGTCCATTCGTAGTGTGGAGCGACCTGACGTCGATTCGCGGCGCGGTTCGTATCAGCTGACCGGGACCGGACCGCTTGCGGTGAGAACGGCGTCGGTGGCGTCGGCGGTGACGACGACGTTCGGCCAGACCACGGCGCGGGACAGCCGCACGCCGGCGCGAACGACGGCGCCGC
>JAXDMH010000350.1:0-9266 GCA_034666225.1 Myxococcales bacterium | reverse complement strand
TATCGCAACACTTCATACCTGAAGATTGATATCGAGGGCGCGGAGTATCCGATCCTGGAGCGAATGGCCCGGATCTCCGTCCCTCAGATCAGCATTGAATTCCATCACCATTGCTCGACTGAATATGCTCTGCCACAAACCATCGCCCTGATACAGAAGATCGTCGACATGGGCTACGACGCCATCGACTATGGCGCTTTCCACGGTGCTGAACGCAAGCTGCCCGAATTCGTGTCGCGCTGGAGCGATCTGAACTGCGAGCTTCTGTTCATCAGGAAGTGATCAGTCACCCAGGCAGGCCGGGTCGGTCGGGCGCGTCGTCGGCTGGGGCAGGAACGTCGTGATCAGCTGGGCGCCGCACGGTTCGACGAAGACGCCGTGGCCGATCTTTGGAAACTCGAAGTAGAAGCTGCCCGACAGCGACGTGGACACCAGCATTGACCAGGTCGGCGGCGTGGCCGGATCGATGGTGCCGGCCAGCACCAGGCTGGGCAGGGGGCTGCTGACGGCCGCGCGCACGGCATCGGGCGCCGGGGACACGCCCCAGATGCTGCACATGTCAAAGTACTTCTCCATGCTGAGGTAGGGGCGCAGGCCCTCGGGGATCTTTTCCAGCGCGGCCTGGATCTTCTCGTGCGTGGTGAAGGGGACATATTCGCGGCACATCACCGACAGGTGAAGGCCGGTCGAGATGCCGCCCTCGCCCCCGAACAGACCGGCGAAATTGCTGAGGCTGACGCTGTCGCGATCGTGAACCATCGTGGTGATGCTGGCGATGTATGACTCGGTGTCGCGCTGATACAGCAGCTGCCCCACCAGGCTGACGAACATCTCCGCGGTAAAGCTGGTGCCGGCCATGGCCAGCGCGATGGGCATGTCGGCCACGCCGGCCAGCGCCTGATCGAACGTTGTTCGCAGCGTCAGCTTGTCGGGACCGCACTGGCCCGCTTCACAGCGCTTGAACATCAGATCCAGCGCGCGGTAGATGCCGGTCGGATTCTCGGCGACGACGTCCACCTGCGGGGGCATCACGGAGTCCAGGATGACGGCGCGCAGTCCGTCCGGATGACGGCGCATCACCTCGAGGGCCAGGCGCGTGCCGTAGGAACCGCCCAGGAGATCCCACTGTGGATACCCCAGCGCCTGCCGGATCATGTCCAGATCGTCGGCGCTGCTGGCGGTGTCGTACTGGTCCAGGTCGAATCCACGCCTGAGGAAACCGTCATGGCAGTCGATCAGCTGGGCCCGATCGGCGGGGCTCAACGTGCCGGGCATCATCATGCCGCCCGGCATGGCCACGGGCGAAGTCATGCCTGGGCAGGACAGCAGCGGGATCGAGAAACCGGTCCCGCGCTGGTCGACCAGGACGAAATCACGGTCGCCGGCGATCGCGGCGAAGACCTCGGCCAGATCGCCGGTGGCCAGCCCGTCGCTGATGCTGCTGCCGCCCGGGCCGCCCGCCAGATAGACCAGCGGCGTTCCGCCGGCCGACGCTGGGGCCTGGCTCTTGGCGATCGCCACCGCCAGTCGCACGGTGCGCGGCCCACCGGTGGCATAGTTTTCGGGAACGGTGACGGTGCCGCAGGTGATGGGCGCGCCGCGGGCCAGCGTGACCGGGCAGGGCCCGCTCTGGAAGGCCGCGGTCGGCGTGACCCCGTCGCGATTTTCATCGGTGCCGCCGTCGGCTGTGGGCGGCGGCTTGTCGACGGTCGTCCGATCGATCGCGGTATCGTCGCCGGCGTCCAGGCCACCATCGCCGGTCACACCGGGCGCGTTGCCGCCGCAACCGACGACCAGGCTTCCGACTGTGAGAGCTATCACTGCGACGAGCGAACGATGGTTCAAGGTGGGTTCCTCCGGCTGCACAACTTAAGAGGTGGCCCGGTCGCCGGGTGGGTCAACGACTTAACGTAAGCCTGCCCCGCTGTGACGTGACTGTCGCGACAACGACGTGCCGGTTGTTCAGGGCCACGGCGCTGGCCGCGGCTGTTCGGGTCAGAACGTCCATGGTCTCGCGCTTGCACTGCCGCGAAACCGTGAAAACCATCTTCATCGCGTCGGGAGTCATTGTTCTGTCCGTCCTGGCGCCAGCGTGCGACGACGGCGGCCCAGGATCGAAACAGGCGCCTTCGATAACCACCATCGCCAAGGTATGCGGCTCGCAGATCGGCCGCGACCAGAGGTGCAACAAGCTCGATGGGAAGGATCCAGCCGAGCTGAAAGCAGCCTGCGCGGCTGACTCCGGATACACCTTGTTCCGGGAGGACGCGCTGGTCGCCGAGGCAGGCTGCTTCGACACCCTGGCTTGCGACCTGATCGAGGACTCCTGCCTGGGGCTGGCCGTCAGGGCCCTGGGCGTGAACCAGGACCAGGACGAACTGAGCAAGGGCTGCCTGACCAGAGCGCACACCTGCAACACATTCATAGACGACTACTGCGAAGCAGTCCTGGTGTTCACCGACGACGCTCGAGCGAAGGTCTCTGCCTGTCTCGCCAAGACGTGCGACGAAGCAGAGGTGTGCTTCAACAATCTTGGCGGCCGCTGATCGCGCTCAGGTGCACTAGGCGCGCGGTCGATGGCCCTTGGCGCGGCCCGCGCGTCCTCGCTGGGCGTCGCGGCCGCGCCGACCGCCGCCGCCGCCACCGCGCGCTTGCGGCGCTCCCAGTTCGGGACCGACGACGGTGTCCAGCGTCCCGCGCACCAGGTGGTGGTACAGGGCGTCGCCGCAGTCGGCGAAGCGCAGCAAGCGCGCGTCGAAGCGCGCCAGGTGCTCGGTCAGGTTGCGCAGGTCGCGGCGCAGGATCTGACGAGCGTTGTTGTTTCCCGCCACCTCGACCACCTGAGGCATGTCGATGATGGTCGGCCCCTTGGCGGCCATGAGGACGTTGTACGCGGACAGATCGCCGTGAATGCGTCCGGTTCCCAGCAGCGTCTTCACCTGACCGAACACCTCCTGATGCAGGCGGGTCGCCTCCTCGGCGGTGTACGTGAAATCGGCCAGGCGGGACGCCGGCGCGCCAGCGTCGTCCAGCACCAGCTCCATGAAAAGGACGTTTTCGTACAGCAGGTAAGGCTCCGGCACCCGCACCCCGGCGTCGAACGCGGCCCGCAGCGCGTGGAACTCCATGTCCTGCCAGCTGTCTTCGATCAGCCCGCGTCCGTAGCTGCTCTTTTTCTGCATGGCCCGGCGATCGCGGGAGTTGCGGGTTTGATTGCGCCCCTCCACATAGCTGGCCGTCTTCTTGAAGGTGCGTTCGTCGCGCGCCTTGTAGACCTTGGCGGCGCTGAGGTACCCGTTGCGCTCGACGACGTAGACGGTCGCTTCCTTCCCGCTCATCAACCGTGCGTGAACCGCATCGATGATCCCCTCTTCGACGAGGTGGGCGAGGCCGTCAATGGGGGGCAACGGGCCTGCTTCTAGCAGGTCATGAACGCGGCCGCAGGTTATTCGACGCCCACGTCGTGCCGGGTGCCGGGTGCCGGGTGCCGGGGCCGGGGGCTCTGTCTCGCGCGGCGCCCGACGCGTGCGGGCGCGGCTTGCCAACCAGAAGGTGAGGCGCCATGACGAGGGCCGACGAGAAAGGAACCTCATGCGCTACAACCCTTTTGGCCAAACCGGTCTGTACGCTTCGGAGCTCTGTCTGAACGAGTGCACCTGTTCAGGTGCTGATCTGTGCCCGCCATTCGCCTGGCGAGGTGCCTTCCCACTGCTGGAAGGCGCGGAAGAACGAGTTGGCGTCTTCGTAGCCGAGGAGATAGGCGGTCTCGTTCAGCTCCAGCGAGGAGTGCTGGAGGTAGTGGCGGGCCAGCTCGTGGCGGGCTTCGGCGATCACCTGCTGGAAGGTGATGCCTTCGTGAGATAGCCGGCGTTGCAGGGTCCGGGTGCTCACTCCCAGCTCGCGAGCCACGACGCGAAGCTCTGGCCGCTGGCCAGCGAGCGTCTTCTTCAGCGTCGCCTTGACGTGCTCGCGAAAGGTGCGCTGGCTCAGCTGCTGCGCCAGCTCTGCGTCCAGCTGGGGGGCGACGATCGCCAGCACGTCGGCATTGTGAGTCAGGAAGGGACGCGCCAGATCGTCCTTTTCGAACACCAGCACGTTCCTCGGCGCGTCGAACGTCACCGGGCACCCGAAGTGCTCCTCGTAGAGAGCGCGATTCGCCGGCGGCCGCTTGAATTCGACGCGCCTGGCCCTGATGGCGCCGGCGCTTCCCCGTCGCGCGATCTCCACCACCCAGGCGAAGCAGACGTCGATCAGCAGCGCCGGGTCTTCCTCTTGGGCCAGCAGCCATTCAAATTGCACGCGGCACTCGTCGCCGCTTTCCGTGATGTGGATTTCTTCGGGGCAGGTGAGTTGCTTGTAGCGCACCATGCGCTGCAGGGCGTCCCCGAACGAGCGCGCGTACAGCGCGGCGATGGCGATCGGATCGTAGCGCTCTACCCGTTCTTCGGTGCCAATCTTCAAACCGAAGGCGGGATCGTCGCTGGCCGCCTCCAGGCCGCGGTACAGCGCGAATAGCTCGTCGGTGGTGAGAAGGATTCTCTCCTGGTCGAACAGGGTCAGCGGCAGGCCGGCGTGGCGCAGGACGGCCTGGGGGGCGACCCCCAGATCGTCGATGCGCCGAATGACGGTGTTCGAAACTCTGAAGCGATTTGACACGTTTGTCCGGACTCCCGTGAAAACCTACGCCGCCCTCAGCGATGCCATGTCGATCACGAAGCGATACTTTACGTCGCCCTTGAGCAAACGCTCGTACGCCTCGTTGATCTTCTGAATCGGGATGGTCTCGACGTCCGAGGTGATGCCGTGCTCGGCGCAGAAGTCCAGCATCTCCTGCGTTTCGCGGATGCCACCGATGCCGCTGCCGGCCAGGCTCCGCCGGGCCATGATCAGGTTGAAGGCAGCGACGGGGGCGGGCTTTTCGGGGGCGCCGACCAGCGCCATCGTCCCGTCGAGCTTCAAGAGCGCGAGGTACGGGTTCAGATCATGGTCGGCCGAGGCGGTGTCGAGGATGAAGTCAAAGCTGGCGGCGTGCTTCTGCATCTCGCCCGGGTTGCTGGACACGACCACCTCGTCCGCACCCAGGCGCCGGGCGTCCCCCGCCTTGTTCGGTGACGTGGTGAAAAGGACGGTGTGCGCGCCGAAGGCGTGCGCAAACTTCAACCCCATGTGACCGAGTCCGCCCAGCCCGACGATGCCGACCTTCTGCCCCTTTCCGACCTTCCAGTGCCGGAGCGGCGAGTAGGTGGTGATACCGGCGCACAGCAGCGGCGCCACACCCGCCGGATCGAGCGACTTCGGAACGCGCAGCACGAAGCCCTCGTCGACGACGATGCCGTCGGAGTAGCCGCCGTAGGTCACACCGCCGGAGACCTTGTCGGGCGCGTTATAGGTGTACGTCGCAAATTTGAGGCAGTATTGCTCTTCCCCCGCCAGGCAGCTCGAGCACGTGCCGCAGGAGTCCACCATGCAGCCGACCGCGGCCAGGTCGCCCGCCTTGAACTTCTTCACGGCGCTGCCGACCTTCACCACGCGGCCCACGATCTCGTGGCCCGGCACGCAGGGGTAGACGGTCGGCATCACGCTCTTCCACTCGTCCCGCGTCTGATGCAGATCGGAGTGGCAAACGCCGCAGTACAAGATCTCGAGCTGCACGTCCTGGGCGCGGGGTGCGCGCCGGGTAAAGCTGAACGGCCCCAGCGGCGAGTCCGCGCCCTTCGCCGCGTAGGCCCTTCCTGCGATGGTCCGTGCCTTCGGCGCGCTGTCGTCAGTGAACGGTGCGATCTGCGTTGCTTGCTGCGTTGCTTGAGTCATGTTCGTGTCTCCTGTGGCTGAGGTGTGCCCCAACTGTGGAGACGTCCCGCCCCCCGCGCACTCGCCGGACGCGCCAATGTACTTGCAGATCGCGCCACAAGGGTGGCCGCCCCTTCGTTTATAACTGCCAGTCCGGGGGACCAGGACCAGGCATGGAATCATCCTGGCCACGTCGGCGGCCTTCGTGCCCCTGCACATCAGACACCCGGTCATCATGATCGCCTTTCTGTTGCTGACGGCGACCACCTTCTTGCGACCTCGGTCACATTGTAAATTGTGACCGAGTGCTTCGTTGACAGAGGGGCTGCCAGGCTGCATGGAATCGCCCCATGAAAAAGTCTCGCTTCCCTTTTCTTGTTCTCCTCGCCCTTCCCATGATGACGATGGCGGCCTGCGCCGCCCCGGGCGCCACCGACGGCATCGGCACCGCCTACGCCGAGGTTCGCCTGGCGCCGGCCGACGCCCGCTGCCTGGTTCTGAAGACCGTCGGAACGACGACGGTCTCCCAGTCGTTCGACATCAAGCCGCTCGGAACGACGGTGCTTCCCCTCAAGGGACTGCCCGTCGGCAGCGACACCATCTCGGCGACTGCTTTCAATGTCGTCTGCGCCAGCGTCACCGCCTCGACGCCGGCGACGTACGTCAGCGATCCCGTCACGGTGAACGTCACCACCTCGGCGCCGGTCAACGTCTCGTTCACCATGCGCCCCGCCGCGACGACCGGCAGTGGAATGGCGACGGTTGATTTTCCCGCCTTCCACGGCGTCATCACCGAGTTCCCTCTGGCGGCGTCCGCCGGCCCGACCGCGATCACCAACGGCCCCGACGGCGCCCTTTGGTTCACCGAATCCGCCAACAAGATTGGACGCATCACCTCGACCGGCGTCGTCACCGAATTCGCCATTCCCACGGCGAGCACCAACCCCAGCGGGATCGTCACCGGCCCTGACGGCAACCTCTGGTTCGCCGAGAATGCAGCAGCGAAGATCGGGAGGCTGACCACCACCGGCATCTTCGCCGAGTTCACCCTGCCCGCCGGCAGCCTGCCGCGTTTCCCGACCGTCGGTCCCGACGGCAACCTCTGGTTCACCGACAACGGGAAGATCGAGCGGGTTTCTACCATAGGCGCCATCACCGTCTTCCCGGTGCCTCTGTTCGGGATTGTATCGATCACGGCGGGCACCGACGGCAACCTTTGGTTCGTCTGCCACGAACCGAACGCCCTGGGGCGCATCACGCCAGCCGGCGTCTTCACGCAGTTCTCGGTGTCCGGCACGCCCGCCGACATCACATTGGGCACCGACGGAAAGCTGTATTTCTCGATGGACGACAAGCTGATGACCACCACCACCGCGGGCGTGGTCACGCAGGTCGCGGCTGGCCTGCCGGGCATCGGGCCGATCACCGCCGGACCTGACGGAAACATCTGGTTCGTCCTGTCGTCTATCGACGGCGTCGGCCGCGTCACCCCCGCCGGCGTGACGACCGTGTTCCCCACGCCGCGAAACGACATCTTTCCCCAGGACATCGCGACCGGCCCCGACGGAAACCTCTGGTTCCCCGAGTGGGGTTCGGGGGGCAGCATGATCGCTCGTCTGGTCCCCTGAGTCACGGCCCGCCCTTCCTCACGGGGAGGGGTGATATCGGAAGAAAAGCGCGTTGTTCAAGGGGCTGCCTGCCGATCGTCATAGACGATGCAGGTCGCCTGCCGCTTCGTCGACCCGGGGTCCAACAGATCCCAGCCTGAACCGGGCTGCGCGCCCTGGTGATCGGTCGACCCGCCCAGCACAATGGCGTCGCAGCCGATGGCAGCCGCTTGCTCGCGCAGGCGCCGGATCATCAGTCCCGTCCCTTGTTCGTTGAGGCTGTGGGTCTGCTCCGCTTCCACGACGGCGACGTCGACATGCGGACGCGCGGGGGTACCGCTGGAGAACACTTCCACCGATCGCGGGGCGCGTGGGCTCAGCGGATAGGGAGGGTCGTTAATGCGGGTGAAACCGACGTAGGTGCCGCAGCCGCCGAGGAAGGAAGCGCAAATGAGCCAAGTGACCGACGACAAGAAAATAGGGCGCATGCCGCCCGCTCTATTCAAAGGCTGTGCCGCTCCACCCCGGCGCCCAGGGGCGATGTCATGCGACCGTTTGTGGCGCGGCTGCAACAGAGCGCGCTCGGTGTTCCTGGCCGGCACGCCCCCTATCGCATCAGTTCGGCCCCATGAAGCGCCGAGGAAAAGAATCGCGCCGGTGCTCGTCAACGGCTGATCGCCGTGCCGGCTGGCGCGATACGGCAAAAACGTGAGCGGTCGATCTCTTTTCTTGGTGATTCCTCCTCCTCGCGGCCAGTAGAAGAGTAGGGCCGTCACTCGTGAGCCCAGGAGGTCCGATGAAACGTGGTCGAAAGACGTTCTCCGTCATGCTGGCTCAGGTGTGCTGCGCGGCCTTCGTGGCGGCGTTGGCCGGCGCCGTCGCGGGCTGCGCGGCCAGTGAGGATGGCGCCCAGCACCCGAACGACGGCGGCAGCGTCGACGCCGGCACGGGCGGCTCCAGCGCCGGCACGGGCGGCTCCAGCGTCGGCAGCGGCGGTTCCAGCGCTGGCAGCGGCGGCAGCAGCGTCGGCAGCGGTGGCACCGGCACCGGCACCGACGGCGGCGGCTCTGGCGGTTCGATCGTGTCGCCGCCCGATGCCAACGATGCCGGCGGCACCGGCTTGGGGCCGTTCGGCATCACGTCATGTCAGCCGAAGTTCGAGCAGGCCTGCAAGCCTCCCATCGTCTTCGCGAACCAGGATCCGGCCGACAAGGGCAAGGTCTTCACCGACGCTGTGCCGGACGTGACCAAGGCGGAGCAAGAGATTGCCTGCACGGCCTGCTCGATCATTTACCGAGATCCGAGTGAGATCCCCAGCAACAAACACCCGAGCCAGATCAAGATCGTGCTCGATACCCACGGGGGCGTGGCGCAGGCCGGCGGCGACCAGATCCAGTTCGACCTGAACTACATCGCCGGCTTCAAGGGCAAGAACCCGGCCGACGTCAAGCAGGAGATGCTGGGCGTGCTTCAGCACGAAACCGTGCACCTCTACCAGAACTACGGCAACAGCGGCACCGGCGAGGGCCTGGCCGATCTGGTGCGCGCCCGCACCGGCTTTTACCCGAAGAGTCGCTTCCGCAAAGGCGAGGGCACCTGGAAAGATGCCTACACGGCGTCCGGCAACTTCTACTCGTGGCTGACCGGCCCGTGCTCGTTCCACAGCACCTTCTATCCGCAGCACGACCTCGATCTGCCGTACAAGCTCAACAAGGCGCTTGCCGGGAAGAGTGGCGACGACGCGTACGCCGCCGTTGCGGCCCTCCTTCAAGCGACCTTTGGCAAAGGGCCAGACGAGTTATGGACCGCGTATCAGAACACGGCGTTCTGAAGCGACGAACGACGGGAAGAGCGAACATTCGACCCGCC
>JAXDMH010000349.1:0-4117 GCA_034666225.1 Myxococcales bacterium | reverse complement strand
TGAACTGCTGGAAATCGGGGTGGGCCTCGGTGGCGGGCGTGCTGTCGAACGATTTGAAGTCACGCAGCACCAGAGGCAGCACCAGAGGATTCTGGCTGGTCGCCGTGTCCGTGCAGGTGTATCCCGTCTCGATCTTGCACGTGCTGGAACAGCCGTCGCCGGAGACGGTGTTGCCGTCGTCGCACTGCTGGCCGGCCGCCTTGTCCGCCGGCAGCAGCAGGCCATCTCCACAGGCGGTCATGCAGGCACCACCGGCCGCGGGACAGACCGGCTCCTTGCGACAGAAGGGCGAACAGCCGTCGCCCATGTCGTTGTTGCCGTCGTCGCATTGCTCCGACCCCTCGACCATTCCGTTGCCACAGACAGTCCGCACGCAAGGCTGCCCCACCGTCGGGCAGACCCAGCCGTTCCCTTCGCTCGGCCCGGGAAGCGTCAGCGTGCAGCTCGGCTCGCAGCCGTCGCCCGCCGTCGGGTTGCCGTCGTCGCACTGTTCACTGCCGACCTTCAGGCCGTCTCCGCAGCGCGCCGGGCGGCAGCCCGTGCCGGGCATACAGGTCCACCCGTTCTCGGTGCGGCACTTGTCCGAGCAGCCATCGCCGGCCGCGGTGTTGCCGTCGTCGCACGTCTCGTCGCCGTTGACGATGCGATCGCCACATTTGACAGTGGAGACACAGGGGGCGCCCGGCGTCGGGCAGACATAGTTTGTCTCCTTGACACACTGGGCGCTGCAGCCGTCGCCGGTGACGGTGTTGCCGTCGTCGCACTCCTCCGTGGAGACGTCCAGCTTGCTGTCGCCGCAGATGGCGACCCGGTTGCAAGGCATGCCGAACACCGGGCAGTCATAGCCGGGCTCGACCGTGCACTGGTCAGAGCAGCCGTCGCCGATGGTGCTGTTTCCGTCGTCGCAGAACTCGCCGGTGTTCTTTTTTCCGTCGCCGCAGCGATCCGGATCGATCTTCTGGCAGGCGCCGCCGATCCCCCCCATCGTCGGGCAGGCGAACCCCGGCTCCACGATCAGGCAGTCGGCCGAACAACCGTCGCCGTCCTGAAGGTTCCCGTCGTCACACCGCTCGGCGCCCGCGACGATGGCGTCACCGCACGCTGCCGTGCTGACGTCGGTGGCGACCTCGTCGGCGACCTCCATGGCGACCTCCGTCGGCGCCGCGTCCACGGCCGCGTCCATCTCCTTGACCGTCGCCTTGTTCAAGCACGACGACCCGATCAGCAAGAAAGGTATAAGAGCGGCCAGCGCCGCACGGTCCAGAATATTCATGAGGTCATCGTACACCTGACGAAGGTCCTCCGTCCGCTGCTGGCTGGGGCCGCCCGCCCAGGCGTTCGACGCCGACGCAGAACGACATACAACGATGCCGGGCCAACCGTCGGAGCTGGCGTTGACGATTCGTGGGGCCGCCCGACGCTGTCTCACTTGACCTGGCGGAGGAGGCACCGCACCTTCCCGACTGTAAAATCTTTTCAGACTGCGGGCGGTTGGACCGCAGGGACCTTTCACGAGGAGAGTGATCGATGACCATTCGCCCTGCTTTCTTGTTGGCATTCGTGTGCGCTGCCTGCGCTGCGGATCCGGCGGAGCTGCCCGCGGAATCGAACCAGTTCGGCAGCGTCGGCCAGGCGCTGGCGCCCCTGTGGACCGGAACGTGGGCTGTCTCTCCGCAGAGTAGCGGCACCACTTTCAACGGCCAGACGCTGCGGCAGATCGTTCACACCAGCATCGCCGGCTCGGCGGCGCGCGTGCAGCTGTCCAACGTGTTCGGAAATCAATCGGTGGTGATCCGCGACGTGCACATTGCCCAGCGCACGTCGGGATCGTCCATCAACACCAGCAGCGACCGGGTGGTGACGTTCGGCGGTCAGACCCAGGTGACCATCCCGGCAGGCGGCCTGGCGATCAGTGATTCCGTCGCCTTTGCCGTCTCCGCGCTGTCCGACGTCGCGGTCAGCCTCTTCTTGCCACAGGCGACCGGACCGGCGACGTCGCACGGACAAGGATCGCAGACCAACTACATCGCCACGGGCGACGTCAGCGGCAGCGCGACGCTGTCAGGCGCCGGGACCACGGGCAGCTATTTCTTCCTGATGAATCTCGACGTGCAGAACACCTCGTCCCTGGGCGCCGTTGTGACGCTGGGGGCTTCCATCACCGACGGGTTCGGATCCTCGTCAAACGCCAACCGACGCTGGCCGAACGATCTGGCGGTCCGGCTGGTCAACGCCGGGGCGGTGGTCGGCGTGCTGAATCAGGGAATCAATGGCAACCGGCTGCTGGCGGACAGCGGCGGCCCCAGCGCGCCGCACCGCTTTGACCGGGATGTGCTGGCGCAACCCGGGGTGCAGTGGGTGATCTTCTCCGACGATCCCATCAACGACCTTGGTTCAAGCAATCCGCCCACGGGCGCTCAGTTGATCACCGAGATATCCGGGCTGATCACCCGCGCCCACCAGGCCGGGATCAAGTTCCTGTGCTCGACGCTGACGCCGTTCCAGGGCGCGGGCGGCTGGACGACGCAGGGCGAGACCGGGCGCGGACAGATCAACGCCTTCGTGCGCGGCGCCAGCAGCGGCTGCGACGGCGTCGTTGATCAGGACGTGGCCACCCACGATCCCGCCAACCCCACCCGCTTCCTCCCGGCGTTCGACACGGGCGATCACCTGCACCCCAACGATGCCGGCCTGCAAGCCATCGCCAACGCCGTCAACCTCAGCTTCTTTGGCGTCGCGCCGCCGGCCGAGGGTCCGTTTGGCGGCACGCCGGCCGCCGTCCCCGGCACCGTGCAGGTCGAAAACTATGACACCGGCGGGCAGGGCGTCGCCTACAACGTCAGCACGGTCAACGGCACGGGCACTGGCTATCGCACCGACGGCGTCGACCTGGAGACCACCAGCGACACCGGCGGTGGCCTGAACATCGGCTGGACGTCGGGCGGGCAATGGTTTCGTTACACCGTCAACGTGGCGACGGCGGGCGCTTACAACGTCGCCTTTCGCGTGGCCTCGGCCACCGCCGTCGGCAGCAGCGGTGGCAGCCTGCATCTACAAAATGCGGCGGGGACGAACCTGACCGGAACGGTCACCGCGCCAGGAACCGGCGGCTGGCAAACCTGGACGACCGTCAACGCGACGGCGACGCTGCCGGCCGGCCAACAGGTTCTGACCGTCTTTCAGGACACCGGCGGCTATAACCTGAATTCGCTGACGTTCACCGCCGCCAGCTCAGGCGAGGCGCCGTTTGGGGGCACGCCGTGGGCGATCCCGGGGACGATCCAGCTCGAGAACTATGACGTCGGCGGCGAAGGCGTTGCGTACCACGACAACGACCCGGTGAATTCGGGCGGCAAATACCGGACGGACGGCGTGGACCTCGAGACCACCACGGATAGCGGCGGCGGTTTCAACGTCGGCTGGACGAACGCGGGCGAATGGCTGAAGTACACCGTCAACGTGGCCAGCGCGGGGACGCGCACCGTCTCCTTCCGCGTGGCGGCGGCGGCGGCGGTGGGCACCACCGCCGGACGGTTCCACATCCAGACACCGTCGGGAACCAACCTGACCGGCACCATCAACGTGCCGGGGACGGGCGGCTGGCAGACCTATACCAACGTCACGGCGAACATCACGTTGCCGGCCGGCCAGCAAATCCTGGAACTGTTCGTAGAGACGTCCGGCTTCAACCTGAACGCCATGACCTTCTGAAAAACGATCGGCGCCGATCACGTCGACGGCGGCGTCATCCATCAGACCGTGGTCGGGGCGCTGCTGTACGTGTGGCGCGGCTACCCGATCAACTGACGGCACGGGTCGGCGCGCGCCGGCCCGCCGTCGCCGCGCCCTGCCACAGCGCAAAGCCGCCCTTGAAGGCGTTGGCGTTGTCGCCCAGGCGGGCGCCGGCCGGTAGTTCAGCCAGCAGCTTGGCGTTGCCGCCCCCCAGCACCAGATCCTCGCAGATCATCGCCTTTCGCAAGAGGTCCACGACCGCCGACACGTGCTTGCGCCATTTCTTTTTGCCGAGTCGCTTGAGACCCCGCAGACCGACGTAGTCCTCGAACGTGCGATGCTTGCGGTAAGGAAGGTGCGCCAGCTCCAGCGCCTCGACCATCCC
>JAXDMH010000348.1:0-13570 GCA_034666225.1 Myxococcales bacterium | reverse complement strand
CACGGTGGCGCAGCTCCTGCGGGCGAAAAAGCAGCGGCCTCTGGTCACCGCCAAGAAGGGCGACCGGGTTCGCGACGTCATCGGCCTGATGCGCGACAACGGCATCTCGCAGATGCCGGTCCTGGAGTCGGCGGGCGGACGCATGGCCGGCATCGTGGCCGAGGTCGACCTGCTGAACTTCCTGGTCAAGGGCGAAAAGAATCTGGACAGCGCCATCGACGACCTCCTCGAATCGGATTACGCCACGGTCACGCCGGCCACGCGCATTCACCTTTTGCGCAACATCTTCAACGACGCCAAGATCGTCGTGGTCGAGGAAGGCGATGGGGTCATGGACGTCATCACCAAGATCGATCTCATCGAGTACCTGGCCGAACGTCGCGGCGCCACCGGGTGAGGCGCGCCGTGCCGCCTGGCAAGAAGACGCCGTCCGCCGCCGCAAAACCGACGGCGCCCCGTTTTGAAACCCGGGCCATCCACGCCGGCCAGCAGCCCGAACCGGTGACCGGCGCCGTGATGACGCCGATCTTCTTGACCTCGACCTATGCCCAGAAGGGTCCCGGCCAGCACACCGGCTTCGAGTACTCGCGCACCCAGAATCCGACGCGTTTCGCGCTGGAAGCGAACCTGGCCGCGCTGGAAAGCGGATACTGGGGTCTCTGCTTCAATTCGGGGTTGTCGGCGTCGGCGGCGGTGATGTCGCTGCTGTCGGCCGGCGATGAAGTGGTGGCCGGCGACGATCTGTACGGCGGATCATTTCGCCTGTTCGACAAGGTCTTTCGGCGGCTGGGCCTGACGTTCGTCTATGTCGACGCGCGCGCGCCCGGCGCCATCGCCGCCGCCATCACCGAACGAACAAAGCTGTGCTGGATCGAATCGCCGACCAACCCGCTGCTGCGCCTGGCCGACATCGGCGCCGCGGCGGCCGCCTGCCGGGCGCGCGGCGTACCGCTGGCCGTCGACAACACCTTCATGACCCCGTTTTTCCAGCGGCCCCTCGAGCTGGGCGCGGATCTGGTCGTGCATTCGACGACGAAATATTTGAACGGACATTCCGACGTGGTGGGCGGCGCCATCGTCGGGCGCGCCGGGGGATTGCGCGATCGGCTGGCCTTTCTTCAGAACGCCATGGGCGGCAGTCAGGCCGCGCTGGACAGCTTTCTGGTGCTGCGCGGAACCAAGACGCTGCACGTGCGCATGCAACGCCACCAGGAAAACGCGCTGGCCATCGCCCGCTGGCTGGAATCACGTCCGGAGATCGCCCGGGTCATCTACCCCGGCCTGACCTCGCATCCGCAGCACGAGCTGGCGCGCAAGCAAATGACCGGCTTCGGAGGCATGGTCAGCTTTGTCCTGCGCGAAGACAAAGGCACGCTGGCTCGCGCCCGATCATTCCTGCAACGGCTGCGTCTCTTCGCCTGCGCCGAGTCTCTGGGCGGCGTCGAATCTCTGGCCGAACACCCGGCCATCATGACCCACGCTTCGATCCCCGCCGACCGCCGGATGGCGCTGGGGATCAGCGACGGGCTCATCCGACTGTCGGTCGGCATTGAAAACGTCGACGACCTGGTCGCCGACCTGCAACAAGCGCTGGGCAAGCGAGGCGGAAACGGATAAACGCCAGCTGGCGAGGGGCTGAGCCCTCCCGCACAGCTGGCGAAACCAGCGACCTCTACTGCCCGGAACTGTCTGCGGCGCCACCGTCGGCGACACGACGGCATTGACCGCAGGTCACGATGCCGGGCCGGACACAGGCGCAGGCGCGTTCACCGGCCGCGGTGCCAATCATGCAGGCTTCCATGCACATCGCCGGGGGATTGCTGACGGTGCAGCGCGCGTTGGCGCGGCACATCGGAATGTCGCCGCCGTCTGCGCCACCGACCTCGGGACGGGTCATGACCTCTCGCACGATCGCATCGGGACGCTGACGACCGTCAGGGCGCTGAAAGGCGTCCATCGCGGCGACGTCAGGACGAGCGATCGCGTCGGGCCGCGGACGACCGTCGGGGCGCTGACCGCCGGTGTCGGCTGCGGCGTCTCGCCCGCCCATCTGGCCACCGCTGCCGCCGCCAATCGTGCCTCCCGAACCGGGGTTGTCAGCGCCACCGGTTCCACCGCCGAAGATCCCGCCTGTGCCGCCGCCGATCGACCCGCCTGAACCCGGGTTTCCGGTCTTGCCACCAGTTCCGGTTCCGGCGTCCGAAAGAACGTCACTTGCCCCACCACAGCCATACCCCGTTATGGCTAGCAGCAATGCTGCACACGAAATCGTCGATAGACATGAAGTCCGGGTCATGGATGGCCTCCGTTTGTGTTTGCCCGCATGTGCAGGTTTCCGCTGCCGGCCCGGGGGAACCGTGCCTGCGGAATCTCATATTTCGGCAACGCTGGCGCTGCCGGTGCAGTTGGGACTTGTGACGGGGCCGGCCGCCGGGATTGTTCCCGTGCCACCCTTATCGGGCGGTTTTTTGTTCCAGCAAGCGCGCCGCGTCGCCGCGGAAGAGACCCTGAGGAAAATCGCTGAGATACTGGCGCAATGCTTCACCGGCAGCGCCGTCTCCGACCGTCTTCAGGCAAGCCGCCCGTCCAAACGCCGCGCGATCGATCGTCTCTGATCGCCGTGATCTGGCCCTGACCAATTGGTACCACCGAAGAGCGACGCCGCAGTCACCGGCCGCTCGCTGCAGGTCACCGGCGATGCGGGCGATTTCGTCGCGCCGTTCGCTGTCGGGATGATCGCGAAGAAACTGCGTTGCCTCGGTCAAAGCGCCGGCGCTGTCGCCCAGGCGCACCAGCGTCTCGATGATCGACACGTCCGCTTCCACCCGCAAAAGGCCGCTGGGGTTGGCACTGCGATAGCGGCGCCAGGCCGCCACGGCCGCTTCGGGTTGATGCAGGCGATCGCGCAAGACCTTTCCGATCTCGTAGGCGGCGTTTTCGGCGGCAGGGCCGCCTTTCGCCAGGATCTCGCCGTAAAGTTCAAGCCCGCGGCGAATGTCGCCAGCGGCAAAGGCATCCTCTGCGGTGCTCTCGCTGATCTCGGAGGTTGCTGATTGCCGGGGCACGGCGATCTCCGGCGTCGGCGTCGACAGGGCCACAGTGGTTGGCCGCTTGCGCGTTCGGGCGCGCGTGGCAATCGCCGCCGGACGCACCGGCGGCGTCACCTCGACCACCGTCGACGGTGGCGTCTGCGTCTGGGTCGTCGTCGACGTCGTCGTCGTCGGCGCGGTGGGGCTGGCCCAGGATTCGCCCACCGCCAGCCGGGCCAGGCGCGTTGCTTCCCGCCAGACTTCGACCACACCCTCATCGACGGCGACCGACACCTGATCACCGCTGTGGACGCGGAACTTCGTCCCCACGACGACCACCCGATACGGGCCCACGATGACGACGAAGTTTGTCCCCGCCGGTTGATGGGGAACGGCGAACAGAACCTCGCCGGCCTCGACCACCGGACGTTGATTCGCCTCCAGCGTCAGAACGGAATCGGGTCCGGCCGCGGCAGAAACGCCACCAGGCAGCGACAGCGCCAGCGTCTCACCCGCTGCGGTTCGCACCGACGCTGGTCCGGTCAGGTTACGCACCGCCGCCGGGATCCCCTGCGCGGACCGGGTTACGGCCGACGGGCTTTCCGCCACGCGCACCACCCGTGTCGCCGACGGCGGAACCTGCGTGGCCGTCGGGGACAATGGACGCGATGACGGCCAAAATACCAGGGCCAGCACGGCAGCCAGCGCCGCGCTGCTGACCACGCCCCCCACGAACCATCGCCAGCGCGGCGGCGGCCGCAGGCGGACTTCAATCGCCGCCGCCGACGACGTCGCCGACCCCAGCTTGGTCCACACTCGACGCAAGGCCATGTCGTCGACGGTGCGGGCCTGGCCGGCGTCCAGAAGCTGGCGCAGCTCGGCGGCGACCGGGTCTGGGGCGCCGTCCAGCCAGCATTGATCGCTCACGGACGCCTCCGCTTGGCTGCCTTCAAAAGCTGCGCGCGCCCGTGGTGAAGGCGCGACCAGGCCGTGTTCTGCGGGCAGCCGACGATGCGCGCCACCTCTTCGATGGGCAAACCTTCCAGCTCGAACAGGATCAACACCTGCCGCTTCTTGGGATCAACTTTTTGCAGCAGGCCGTCCAGCACCTCAAGGCGCGCCGTCCGCTCGGTCAGATCGGGGGGCGGCGGCGGCGCTGGTTCACGCATCAGCAACGCCGACAAGATCGACTGCACACGACGCTTTTGTGCCTGGCGAGAGGTTCCGCGCACGGCGATGCGGTAGATCCAGGTCGACAGCAGGCAGTCGCCACGAAAGCGCGGCAGGCTGCGATGGACGGCCATGAACACGTCCTGACAAGCGTCTTCACGTTCGGCCGGGGGAACGCCGAAGGCGCTGACAAAACGCTGCACGGTTGGGGCGTATCGTTGGTACAGCGTCTGCCATGCACCGTGGTCGCCCTGCTGGCAACGCGCCACCAGGACCCGGTCGGAAGGTTCGACCGAACTGCGTGCGGTGGTGGTGGCGGTCCCGGGAGTCCTCAAAACGCCTCGATTCAAGATTAGTGGCCTTTGGCCAAATTTTCGTCAGCGAAAATAGATTCCTGTTTCAAGTCCTACCCTTATGTAGGTCCGCGGGGTACTGACCGCGCTGTCGGCCTGGGCTCCCAGGCCGCCCAGGCGGTAGGGAACCGCCAGCCCGACCGCCATGCCCCCGCGGGCAAAGTAGATGCCCCCGCGCAGTCGATAGGCAAAAGCCGCCTCCACGTTGGGGCTGACGTTACGGATTGTTCGCCTCGTCCCGCTGGACTCCGTCACGTTGACCAGCAGGGCATCAACCCCCAGGTTCAGGCCCGGCTCCAGACGCCCCGCCCCGGCCTTCAGCGACAGGTACGTGCCTAGGCGCACCGGGATGCGGCGAAGTGTGGCCTGCCCCGTCGACCAGCGCCCTTCGGCCGTGGGGGCGATGCCCACCGTCAGCGACGCGCCGGCGCCCCGTTCGCGCGCCGCGCGTTGCAGATCGATGCCGGCCAGCGCCTCGAACCCCTCCAGGGCGTCCCCGCCGGATCGCCAGGCAGCGCCCACCACCACGGCGGCATCAGTGGTCGATGACGGCGTGGGCGTCGGCGGCGGTTCTGGCTGGCGAGCCGTCCCGTCTTGCGCCGCAGTCGAAGACGGCGGGCGCGGCACGATGGGGCTGTCGACCTGGACCACATAGCGATCGACGATCAGCGCGATGGTCTCGGCCAGCGCCAGGCAGTCAGACATTCGGCCGCCGCGAGCGCCGCCGCTGGCGCCGGGCAGCACGCGCCGAAGCAACGACTGGCCAGCGTCGTCCAGCAGATCGACCTGCAGCGCCGGCGGGGGCCCCGACCGCGGCCGCAGCACCAACTGCAGACCGCCCGCGACCGGGGACGCCTGCCATGACAGGGACGCCTCCGGCAGGCGCCCTTTGATGGCGCTCATCACCTGCGGCACTGACGGACAGTCGTCGGGCGCGCCGCCCGACACCGTGACGGTCAAGGCGTAAAACACCCAAAGCACGCCGGCCACCCGGCATCAACCTTCCGCCGGCAGGCTGCAACGCGCGACCACGCTGGCCATCGCCGGGGCGAAGAGCGCGGGCAGCGGCAACAGGCTGATCACCAGGAACTCGCCGGGCGGCATGTCGAAGAAATACCCCGGCTGAACCAGGATTCCGTCGTCCTGCAACAGCGTATCGGCCCACTGCGCGTCTGTCTGCACGGCCGGGACGCGCAGGATCGCCGACCATCCTCCTTCGGCGGGCAACAGGGTGCAGGGCGACGACGCCGGCAGCAGCGACCGCAGAAGATCCCGGTTGGCCGTCACGCGCGCGGCTATCAAGGTGCGAATCGCCGCGCCCAGACGCAGAAGCGCGGGCGCCGCCAACTGCACGGGAGTGCCCACCGACAGATACGTGTCGGCGATGAGATCCAGCCGCGTGAGCGCGGCGGCCACGTCGGCAGCTCGCCCGCCCACCTGGATCCAACCCAGTTTCAACTGAGGAAGACCGCATGATTTCGACAGCCCGCCCAGGCTGAACGTCAACGCCGCGCCGCTGACATCGGCGGCAGCCGCCACGCTGCCGACTGGCTCGCGTCCCGCCGTCAGCCCCAGGGACACCCTGTCCCAGGCGTAATCGGCGAACACCTCGTCTGCGATGATGGCCAGGCCGCGCGCGGCGCAAAGGTCCGCCAGGCGCAGGTACTCCGCGCGTTTGAGAAAAGAGCCGGTCGGGTTGTTGGGGTTGACGACAATCAGGGCGCGCGGCGGGTGGCCCTGCCGGCGCGCCTCGGCCAGCGCCGCCTCGATGCTGGCGAAATCGACGTGCCAGGCGCCGTCATAGGCCAGCTGGTAGGCCGTCGGCACGATCCCTTCCAGGCGGGCCAGATAGTCGAACAGCGGATAGCTGGGCTCGGGCACCAGGACGGCGTCACCGGGATCGCAGAGCAGCTTGAACAGCAGTCCATAGGATTCGCTGGAGCTGGCGGTGACCACCAAGCGCTCGGGATCGACCGTCAGCCCGCGCCGGGCTTGATCGGCGGCGATGGCGGCCCGGGCCTGGAACAGCCCGCGCGGCGTCGGATGGTAGGCGGCCGCGTCGACGTCACAGAACACCTGGCGCAACGTCGCTTCCGGATAGGGCAGCCCGACCTGCGTCGGATTCGAGACGGTCAGATCGACGATCGGTTGCCCGGCCGCGCGGCGCGCTTGTTCAGTGATGGCCAGCGCGTTTTCCGGGCGATCCCAGGGCAGACGATGCGAAAACACCCGCCGCAGGTTAACACCCCGCGCCCGGCGTCGCTGGCGGTCCACGAAATGGCGACGATGAGACGGCTACCATGACGCGGCGACTGATGACGCTTCGCTCGCGAGGCTGACCCAGTTGCCGTACAATGATGGGTCCATTGGTCTTGATCTGCGCGATCTCTTGCGAGCGGACATGCGCCTGCACCCGCGCGTGGCGCAGCAGTCCCTGTTCGGACGGACCGAAGATCGCCAGCGCCTGGCCGCCACCTTGCCGCCCCTGGTTCCCTTCGGGAACGCGCAATACGCCGGCGCCGACTGGATCCTCGACTGGGATCACCGCATCCCTTCGCGCCAGGCGGTGCTGCGCCTGTTCGCGTTCTACTCTGACGAGCGCAAGAAAGAATTCCAGGAAGGGCACGCCGCCCGGCAGCACGAGATCGCCAGCCAGGATCTGTTCCCCGAGTTCGACGTCCCCGATTTCGTCAAGCTGCCCGCGGACGAGGTCTACGAGACGGAGATGGATCTGAAAGGCAGCCCGGCGCGCCTGCGCCTGGTCAGCGAATGGCGGCGCGAGATCGATCCGGGACAAGGAAACCGCGCCGTGGAGATCGTGCGCGACTCCGAGCCGTTTCGGGCGCTGAAGACGCAGTCAAAGATCCGGGCGCCCGGCCTGGGCGAGCTCGAACCCGCCGAATGGTCGCCGCCCTGCGAGAGCGGGCACGTCCGCTGGGGCATCGACGTCTGGTACTTGCTGACCTTCAACGGCATGGTCGGCGAAGGGCGCGCCTTTCTGGTCGACCTGGAAGACCGCTCTGTCGTCCGCGAACGCGATTTCCAGTTCCGCGCCGGTTAGCTGTTCAGATCTTCGCCAGCAACCCGTCGGCCAGCCACTGCGCCAGCCAAGCTGAGCCCAGCCGGGCGGCCTCTTCGGGGGCGCGATTGTCGGCCAGGCGCTCGCACAGCTCGCCGAAGCGGAGGCCCTGGTTGATCCAGGCGAGCGCCGCCCCTTCGGCGGCGTCGACGACCCGATGATAGACGGCGAGTTCGCGGCGCCAAACCAGGAAGGCGGCAGGCTGGGGGCGGGTGGTCGGTTCTTCTGACGGCAGCGGCTGGTCATCCTGGACCGCCGACCACAGATCGTCGATGGCGTACGACGAAGGAACCAGCGCGTGGGCGCGGATGGGCAGCAGCGACAGCGTGGCGAATGCTTCGGGTGGCAGCGCCGCCAGGTGCTCGCGGGTCAGCGGTAGCTGATCGACTCTGTCGAAGACGTCCAGGCGCGCCCACTCCAGCGCCACCAGCTCACCCAACCAGGGGCGCTGCGCGGCCAGGGCGTGTCCGGCTGTGAAAGTCGGCAGGTGCTTTCCCACCTCGCGCAGTGACGGGTGCGCGGAGGGATGCGCCAGAAGGTAATCAGTGATGAGGTTGTGAAATCCGGATTCGTCCAGCACCGCGACGGTGGCCGGGAAGTAATCGCCCAGCGTGTCGCGGATTCGGTAGAAATACATGTTGGCGTAGATGTCCAGGCGGTCGACGGCGGAAGCCCGTTCGTCGCCCTGGATCATCCGGGCCAGATCGTCCGGCCCCAAGCCTTGCGCTGAAAGTCCCGGGCCGACGCCTTCGGGCGCGGTGATCAGCGTGAAAAACTGCCTTTCGATCTGCGCCAATGTCGTCGCCGGCCCGGTGGCGACGGCTGGCAGCCGCGGGCGCGGCTCAACCGGCAGCATGCTGGCCTGTCGGTGGCGCCAGCAAGGCGGCCTCGATGGCGGCGGCGCTGCGGGATTCAGCCACCACACGTTCAAGCGGCGGGATGTGATCGTCCCATTCAATCAGCGTCGAGATGTGGCCGAAACGCTGCAGCGCCAGGCGGTACAGCTCCCAGACGCCGTCGCACACCGGGTGATCGTGCGTGTCCAGCAGCAGCTCGCCCGCGGTGCTGTGCCCGGCCAGGTGGATCTGCCCCACCCGTCCCAGCGGAATCCCGGCGATGAAGGCGGCGGGATCAAATCGGTGGTTGTGGGCGCTGACGAAGATGTTGTTGACGTCCAGCAGGACACCGCAGTCGGCCCGGGCACAGAGACCCGCCAGAAAATCCCATTCGGTCATGGCCGACTGGCAGAACGTGACATAGCTGGAGACGTTCTCGACCAGGATGCGCCGTTTCAGACGATCCTGAACCCGCAGCACCCGGTCCGCGACATGCGCCAGCGCCTCTTCGGTGTACGGCAGCGGCAACAGATCGTGCGCGTAGTGCCCGCCCAGGCTTCCCCAGCACAGGTGGTCGGAGATCATCTCGGGCTGGACCTCCGCGGCCAGCTCGGCCAGCGCTGTCAGATAGTCGGCGTTCAGCGGGTCGACCGACCCCAGTGACAGCGACACGCCATGCAGAACGACGGGCGACTTTTCGCGCACGGCGCGCAGCACGCGGCGCGGGTTTCCTCCTGGCACCATGAAGTTGTCCGAGATGACCTCGAACCAATCGACCGGCGGCGGCGCATCCAGAACCGCCTGGTAGTGCTCCGTGCGCAGCCCGATGCCGTGGCCCAGATACGGGAAGAGCGTCATGGCGTAAGAAGGCTCTGCAGAATGGCTTTGCGAAACGGCCCCACCGGCATTCCGACGAGGCCGTCCCGCGACGCGGTTACTTGGCGACCTTGCCGCCCTTGTCCTTGCACTCTTTCTCGCTCATCTCGACCCAGCCTTTGCCCTTGCACCCGTTCTTGCCGGCGCAGGAGTTGGCGGAGCCGTGACAGCCGCCCTTGCCCTTGCAGCTATTGACGCCCTCACAGTGAACCTTGCCGCCTGTCTCACCAGCGTTGGCAATCACAGGGGCTGCGCTGGCGAATAATCCGGCGGCGAGAGCGGCAACCAAGGTCCCTTTCGTGCTGATCATGAATGTCTCCTTTGGGGGTTTTCTCGAACGACGTTCGCTAGTCATACGCCGTCGCCGAGAACTCGTTACGATAAACCTCCGTCTCACCACACGCCAATCGCCAACCAAATGACGAGCCGCACAAACTGCGGCTCGCGACCTGGCTGGAAAGATGGCGTACTATTGTGACGAACAAGGGAATCGCTTCCGGCGGCCATTTGTCCGCAGGAGTCCAAATGCGAATCGACCGTTTGGTCCCGTGGTTGCTGTGCATGCCGGCGCTGGCCGTTGGATGCACAGCAGCAGAAGGTTTTCGGGGAAACCGAGATGGCGGCGCCGGCGGTTCCGGCGGCGTCGTCATCGGAACCGGCGGGTTCGGAGAAGGGACCGGAGGCGCCATCATTGATGGGACGGGAGGCAGCGTCGGCGACGCCGAGGGGACGGGCGGCGCCGGAACGGGCGGCGCCGGCGGATCGACCGTCGTCGACGCGGAGCCTGAGGCCGCCCCCGATTTGGCAATGGACCTCCCCAGCGAGCCACGAGACGCGCCCCCCGAGACCGGCCAGGTCCTGACCTTTCAGGACAACTGCCTCAGCGTCCGCTGGACCGCCACCGCGTCGCTGGCAAGCAATCTGGCCGGCAACGCCATCGACGGCGACCCCACCACGGTCTGGCAAACCTCCGCTCCCCAGGTCGGCAGAGAGTTCTTTCAGATCAATCTGGGCTCCGTCGTACGTTTAACCCAGGTGGTGCTGGACAACACCGCGGGCCACCAGACTGATTATCCGCGCGCTTACCAGGTCCTGGCGTCGACGGACGGCGCCACCTTTCCAATGACGGTCACCATGGCCTCGCCGGCGCCTGCCGGCGCCACGACCCAGATCAACTTCGCACCCGTTTCGGCGCGCGCGTTGCGCATCGTCCAGACCGGGTCGGACCCAACTTTCTGGTGGACGATTCACGAGTTGCGTCTGGGCTGCCAACCCATCGACGCCCCGGCCGGCGCCTTCGATCCCCTGAACACCAGCCACTGGACAGTCAGCGCTTCGTCCAGCCTGGGCGGGTCGGGTCCGGGCAACGCCATCGACGGCGACCCCACGACGCGGTGGACGTCTGGTCATCATCAACTGGGCGACGAATGGTTCCTGGTCGACATGAGCGCCTCCACCACCATCAGCGAAGTTTGGCTGGCCACGCACATGAGTCCCGGTGACTTTCCTGCCCAGTACGCCGTGGAACTGTCTGCCAACGGCACCAGCTATGCGAGCATTGCCACCGGCGGCGGCCAGGAGGTCACCAAGATCAAGTTCGCCGCCACGTCGGCCCGCTATGTCCGCATCAAGCAAACCGGCCAGACCCCGGTCGCCTGGTGGTCCATCGACCAGATGTCGATAAGGCCCTAGCGGCCGCCCTAGCGCCCGCCCTAGCGGCCGAACGTACGCTCGTTTTTGAACAGGTGGGTCAGGGCCTGGCTGAGGCCGTCCAGGCCGGGTTTGAAGAAGACGGAAGCGTCAATGCTGACGCTGATCATCGTGTCGTTCGACGACGTGACCCCGAAACGGGTGATGTCGCGGTCGACCTCGCTGCGGCGCAAGGCGCGCAGGACCCGCTCGCCGGTGCGGTTGGACATATCCAGGTCGCCAATGACCAGACCGGGGCGTTCTTCGCGCAGGGCGGTCGACACCTCGAGCTCGGTCTTGGCGCAGCGGACGCCATAACCCTCCTCGATCGCCAGCTCCATCAAGAAGTCGCGCACCTCGGGGTCGTCGCTGACAACCAGGACAGACGCCGGAACGGCCCCAGTCGGCGGCACCGGTGTGCCCCCGTTCGGGAAGAGTCTCACCAGCATATCCCGACAGAATAGCGATCCTTTGTTTCAGGCTTTTTTCGGCGGCGACTCGATTCGGTTAAATCTTCGGGCTGCCGCCGCCGGTCGGCGTGGCCGGGGCGCTCTTGTGGACGCGCCGGGCGCGCAGGCGCAGGAACGGCTGTTCGATGAAATAGTACGAGGCCAGCGCCACCACGAAGGACAGGGCAATGCTGACCGGGAAAGCCGAGATCCACGACGACGAATGCCGGTTCACGAACGGCTGTTGCCACAGATACAACGAATAGCTGAGGACACCCACGAACATCATGGGCCGGGTGTTGAGAAAGCGGCCCCACAGGGTCTCCGGGAATCGAATGCTGCGGTCGATCAGCAGGGCAATCCCGATGTTTTCCACGGTTTGCCCGATGGCCAGATCGAACTTGGGGTGCAGCGCCAGCATGTTGGCGCCCACCACGGCGACCGGCACCAGCCAGAACGCCTTCATCCTCAGCAAGGACAGGTAAAGCCGCTGCTGCCCCAGCCAGTCCCTGATGCCGGCCAGCACGCAACCGCAAGCGATGGCGTCGAAGATGGTGGGGAAGATCTCGCCCACCAGAGGGCGCGTGGATCGGGCGCCGTAATAATAGAACCCCAGCCTGGCCACAGGACCGATCACCAGCGCAGCGACCGCGATGATGGTCGCCCGCCGAACCCCTGCCAGCAGGACCACGGCCGGCCAAAGAATGTAGAACTGCTCCTCCACCGACAGCGACCAGAGATGGCCAACCCACCACGAACGCGGCAGGTGATAGTTCATGGTGTAGGTCGCCGCGGCCAGAAGATCGCCCGGCTGCACCTGGATGGCGCCGGCGACGGTCAGGATGGCGATCACCGCCACATAGAGATATGCCGCCGGAAACAGCCGATAGATCCGGCGCACGTAGAACTGGCCCAGGGCGCGCCCGAACGTGGTGGCCCCGCGCGCCACCCGCGCGTGGTCGGCAAACAGCAGCGTGGAGATCAAGTAACCCGAGATGACGAAGAAGACGCGCACGCCCAGCTCTGCCAGGTTCCACCATTCGGGGACGGAGGCCACGAAGTTGCGGGTCCCGATCATGTGGGTCGAGATGACGGCGGCGATCGAAACCGCACGTAGCCCGTCCAGCGACGGGATCCGACCCGATGACGACATGATCGTAACGTGCTACCGCAGTTGGCCGGCCAAGCGCAAACGGAAGCACAAACGAAAGAACAACGCTATCGCAACGGATATCCGGGGCCCTTGGCCCTTGCGCGATGCCCGGGGCGCGACAACAATGACGCCGTTGTGAAATATTCGTTCTTCTTGGCGATGATTCTTGTGATTGGCTGTGGCGATTCGAAGCCCGCGGGCGGCGGCGGTGGTTCGGGCGGCGCGGACAGCAGCGCTGTCAATCAGCCGACTGACGACGGCGGCGCGGCCGACGGTGACGCGACGGCGGATACCGCCGGCGGCAGTGGCCCGCTGACCGCGACGGCCCGGCAATGGACCTGGTTCGACTTCCCCGATTCCAGCTGCGACGACGGCTCGCCGACCGGGATCGCGGTCAACCCGGGCGACGCCGACAAGCTGCTCATCTTTCTCAACGGCGGCGGCGCTTGCTGGGATGCGGTGACCTGCTTTGTGGTCAGCTCGTCGACGCACGGACCGTTCGGTCAGGCGCAGTGGAATGCCATGGCACCGACCCTGAATGCCGGCATCCTTGACCGCAGCAGTCCCACCAATCCTTTTCGCGACTATGGCTTCGTGTTCGTCCCCTACTGCACGGGCGATCTGCACGCCGGCAACAACGTGGCGATGTATGACTATCTGGGGCAGCAGCGGCCCTTCCATCACAAAGGCGCGGCGAACGTGGCCGCGTACCTGACACGCATCGCTCCCACCTGGGCGCACGCCACCAAGGTCGCCGTGACCGGCAGCAGCGCCGGCGGTTTTGGCGCGCTGATGAACTATGCGTCGATTCGGGCGCGATTCTCCGATGCGTCCGTGCTGCTGATCGACGATGCAGGACCGCCCCTGGAGGCTGGCGCCATCCCCGCCGACCAGCGGGCTGCGTGGTATTCGGCGTGGCACATCGGCGACCTGGTC
>JAXDMH010000347.1:0-10488 GCA_034666225.1 Myxococcales bacterium | reverse complement strand
GCCCACCGACGTGGCGATCCCGGCACCGGCGAAGAATGCCGACCGGCAAAGTCCGATCGCCCGCGATCTTGAAACCATGACCCTGTCCGCGTATCCCATCGGCGCGCCCGGAAATGCATCCGCCCGTGGCCATTCACAGGTAATGGAGGCAGAGGCAACCGCCTTCGGGTCACCGACCACGTCGGTGCGTCGGACGGGGATCATCGTCGGCGCCGTTTGCGCCATGGCCGCGGCAGCGGCTGTGGCGGCGCTGCTGGCCCGTCCGACGCAGTCAATCCCCGTCGCCGCCGCCATCACCGCTGCGCCGTCGTCCGCGCTGGCGGGGGCGGCGCCGCCCGAACCTGCGCCCCCGGCCGCCCCCTCGCCGGAACCCGCGCCGGCGGCGCTTTCCGCCGTCTGGCCGACGCCCGCGTCGCCGGCGACCGCGTCGCAAATTCATGCCGTCACATTGCCGCGCCCATCGGCAATTCACCGCCGCCGCCTCAAAGAGCGACGAGCGCGTGAGAGCAGCCGGCAGGCGTCGCACGCGCTGCATGCCGCCAGCGTTCATCCCACCATGGCCAATTCCGCACGTTCTGCATCCCCGCCCCCCCTGGCGGGAAATCCCTATGCGGCTGTCGGCCCGTAGCCTGGCAACCTTGAATTCGACATAGCTCCCCGGTTTCAGCAGAGAAGCCCCATGGTGCACAGGCGCAACGGAAGCATCACTGGCCCGGCATCGCTGTCATTGCTGGCCAGCGCGCTGTTGTGCGCGGCGCTGACGGAGCCGGCCCACGCGCAGAGCGATCGTCAGGCGTCGGAGTTTTTTCGCGCCGGTGAAGCCGCCTACGGACGCGCGGATTTTCCCGCCGCCGCCCGTGCCTTCGAAGAAGCGCACCGGCGCGCCCCCCACGCCGCCACCTTGTACAACGCCGGACTGGCATGGGAGCTGGCAGGTGAAGCAGCCCGCGCCGCCGACGATTACGACGCCGCCCTGAGGCTGGGCAGCCTCGATCCGCGGCAGGCCGCCGACGCCAACATGCGCCTCGGGGCTCTTGAGAAATGGCTTGGCCGTCTGGCGATCATCGCTCCCACCGGCAACGCCGTCTCCGTCGCGCACGTCGAGAAGGCGGAGATTCCCGTTCAAGTTCACGTGCTGCCGGGGCACTACGAGGTCACGTTGTTTCGACCTAACGGACGCACCGACAGCGTGCCCGTCGTGGGCAGCGCCGGCGCACGCACGGAGATCGCCTTCGACGCCGACCTGGCCCCACTGCCGGTGGCTGTCCCCATCGATCTGCAAGCGCCGACGGCGGCCGAGGGCGATCTCCGCCGAACCTGGGGCTGGATCGCCGCGGGCAGCGGCGGCGCGCTGGCTGGTACGGCGATCTATCTCGGCGTGCAGGCGCTGTCGGCGCGCGATTCCTACAACGAATCGGGGCACACCGATCGAAGCGCCTACGACCGCGCCGGCACCTTGCGCACCTGGACCAACGTGTTGTGGATCGGCGCCGGCATCGCCGTGGCAGCCAGCGCCACGTTGTTCCTGAGCGCGCCCAGGCGTCCGGCCGGCCCAAACGCCGCCAGCGTGCGCTGGGCCAGGGCGACGGTGGCCCTGGGCAGCGTGACGCTGGCCCTGGGTTTCTAGCGACCCGACCTATTTCCGGTGCCGGGCCTTGATGGTCTGAAAATACCGGCGGGCCACCCCGGCCGCCTCGGCGGCGCGCGTGACGTTGCCGCCGTGGTTTTGCAGCATGCGGGCGATATAGCGGCGTTCGAACTCGTCGACCAATCGCTGGCGGGCCTCGCCGAGAGGTAGTCGTAGGACCTGTTCCATCAGATCATCGACGCTGGCCGGCTCCGTTCCCTCCGCTGCGTCGGCGACACCGCGCAAGGTCTGGCTCCATTGTTCGGGATCAAGATTGGCCAGCTCGCCCAGGGCCAGGTGCCGGGCGACAGCGTTGCGCAACTCGCGCACGTTGCCCGGCCAGCTGTAGTCCTCCCAGCGCGCCACGATCCCGTCGGGCAAAAGGTTGGGATCGCCACCCAGCTGCTCGCACAGGTGTGTGGTCAGCACGGGAACGTCGCCTCGGCGCCGGCGCAACGGAGGCAATTCGATGCGGGCCACCGCCAGTCGATGAAACAGATCGTCCCGAAAGCGCCCGGTCTGAACCTCCGAGTCCAGATCGCGCCGCGTGGCCGCCAGGATGCGCACGTCGACCTGGACCACCTCGCCGCCCAGACGGCGGATCTCCGAGCGCTCGATGGCGCGCAGCAACTTGGCCTGCATCGACACTTCCAGATCGCCGATCTCGTCGATGAACAGGGTGCCGCCGTGGGCCTGCTCGAACACGCCCTTTCGGGCCATAATCGCGCCGGTGAAAGCCCCCCGCTCGTGCCCGAACAGCTCGGCCTCCATCAGATTGGGAGGCACCGCCGTGCAGTCGAACACCACGAAAGGACCTGCCGCGCGCGGGCCCTGCTCGTGCAGCGATTCGCCCAGCACCTCTTTGCCGGTGCCGGTCTCGCCTTCGATGATCAGCGGGAATCGAGACACCGCCAGCCGTTCGCAAAGTGGGTAAAGACGGCGCATCTCCGTGCTGACGCCGACCAGATGGCCAAAGCGCGTCGCCGCCGAGATCTCGGCGCGGGCACCCGCCAGTCGGTACTCGAAGCGAAGCACGGTGGCCCCCACGCGCACGTTCTCGCCACCGCGCAGGTAAGCGTCGACGATGGCCACGCCGTCGACGAAGGTTCCATTCTTTGAACCAAGGTCGGTGATGCGCAGGCGGCGCCCCACCATCTCCAGCGCCGCGTGGCGCGTGGAGACAGCGCGGTCGTCAAGCGGCACGTCGCAACCGGGCTGGTGACCGATCAGGACGCGCGCCACCTTCGATCCATCGATGGTCACACTGCGGCCCACGTTGCCGCCCGGACTTTCGATCACTGTCGCGGTGAACGAACCTTCGGGCGGCGGCGACGGATCGAACTTCGAGTGAAGGGCGGTGGTCAGATCGTTGCCACTTTGTTGCCCACCGCTCATGGCGCGATCGTATCACACCACGCTGCGTTGACCGCGACCCCAGGGATCGTGCGGCTTGGCCCCCTCTGGAATTCCACCGGTCACGTCCGCTGCCTTTATTCGGCCGTTGGTCCACAGTGTTCTGTCGACCATGATCGACAAGACCCGTTCAAGAACGCTGCGCACGGCCGGCCCTTCCAGCTCGCCCATGGCGATGGCGATCGCCGCCAGCGTCGAAAGACGACCCGGTCGGGCGTCGTGTCGCAGGCGGTAGCGCGCCGCCTCCGGCAAGGGCCCTTCCGGCAGCCGCGCGCACGGCACCTGGTCAAGACCCTTGATGCGCTTGCGGGCACGGATGGCCTGAGACCAGGTCCCGTCGGGAACGATCAAGGTCACCGGCTTTTCTGATTCACGCCAGGCCGCGATGGGGTGGGCGCTCTCGTGCGGGAACAGCAAGATCGGCTGCGAATCACTGGACCACAGCGGCTGCCCGCCATCCGCCTCCTCGGTGGCCGGCTGTCTCGCCTGCCGATCGTCGCGCCCGCGAACCACGACCCGGCTGCCCGCCAAACACAGGGCCGCGATTCGTCCCGTGTTGGTGGTCTTGCGCGCCTCCAGCTGGTGCAGCACCAGCAACAGCCGCGTGCGGGTCGTCAGCCGCGGCAACAGCCCGCAAATGCACAGGCTGCGGTGCATGCGGCAGTCGGCGCAGCGATGACCGGCGCTGTCGTGTCGGCTCATGTCTGGGAGATGATGCTACGACACGCGGACCGCACCCCAGAAAAAACAGGTCTCGTGCCGCGCCCGCCCGGCTGTGCGAGACTACAAACCGGCAAGCCGAGTGCCCCTGTGCTGAAACTGCTGCGCGTCACCTCCCTGGCCCTGCCCATGCTCGCGGTGTTGTCGGCCCCGGCGGCGGCTGCCCCCGCCCGCGCTGCCCAGAAAGTGGCCGTGCTGACCTTCGCCGGCGACGACGGCCGCGTGCGGGCGCAGGTGGTCCGCAGCTTGCGCAGCCGACACTATCAGGTGGCGCTCGCTGATTCCGACGCCGAGACAGTGGTCGACCTGCGAGCGACGTCGCCCGAGATGAATGTGGCGGCCTTCATCGAAGGTCGGATCAAAGTACACGGCTGGAAGACGGTCCTCACCGTTCGGGTGCGCGCAGCGCCTTCGGGGACGCGCCTCGGGTCAGCCGTCTTTGCTGGCGGTCGCAGCCAGCTGAATCGCGACATCGCGCGAAACTTTGCCCCGCGCCTGAGGCGCGCCCTGGACCGCGCCACCACACGGGCATCGTCCCACCAGACCCGGGTGATCGCCGACGCGCATATGGAACCGATCGGCCAACCGACGCCGCAGTCGCCCCACAACCACATCGCCCCCGCCGCCGATCAGGAAGACGAGCCGCTGGCCCCCCGCGGGTCATCTGAAACCGACGATGGCGACGACGGCGAGAGCGCCGCCAGCACCGACAGCGCCGGCCCCGAAATCGAATTGCGCCATTCCACGGAGGCCGGACACGGCCAGGCCGTCGGGCAGTCTCTGGATTTTTCGCTGGGCATGCATCTGTTCACGCGCCACTTCCGTTACCTGGATCCCGTCGGTACGCTGACGCCTTACCGCCTGCTGTGGGCACCGGCGCCCGTGGGTACGCTGGACTGGTTTCCTTCAGAATGGGTAGGCCTGACCGGTCGCGGGCAGATCGAAACCGGTGCCACCACCACGGATCGTGACGGCACGGCCTTTCCCACGTCGCACTGGAGTTTCTCGGGAGGCGTCAGGGCGCGCTATCTGGCGGGCCCCGTCTGGCTGTCGGCGGCGGCCGAGTACGGCGTCGACGCATTTCGCATCGACAACGCGGACGCTGACACGCCCAAGCCCCCGGTGCCCAGCGTCCGTTATGAATTCGCTCGTGGCGAGGTGGCGCTGCAGGTCCGCCCGACGTCGTACCTGGCCCTGCAAATGACCGGCGGCTATCGCCATGTCTTTCACGCGGGTGAAATCGAGTCGGTTGCCTACTTCCCTCACGCCACCGTGCGCGGTCTCGACGCCTCAGCGACGCTGGCGGTGCGTTTGCGACGCGGACTGGAGCTGCGCATCGGGGCCGACATCTGCCGCTATTCCTTCGAAATGAAATCAGAGGCCACGGACCTGCGCATGGCGCGCGCCGCTGTCGACGACTACATCGGCGGCACCGTCAGCCTGGCGGTGTTGGTGGGCGGCCGCCGCGGATTTTGAGCGCGTCAGAAGCGAGCGGCCGCGCCGACGTTGAGGTCAAAGTTCAACGTCGACCGAGGCGCGGCCAGCTGTGCATTGAGCTGCCCGACCAGCGCCCATCCCTCGCCCAGCGAATAGAAAAATCCGGTCCCGGCCCCGGCCAGCACCGGCCCGGCTGCCACCGCATCGACACAGCGCTGGCGATGGTTGTCGCCGCAGTCGTTGTAGTCGAAGACGACGACGTGGCGAATCTCGCCAGCGCCGACGGTCAAGGAAAACAGCGGCTGAAAATCCCGATGGGGCCGAAACATCCAGCTGGCGCGGGCGAACAGCGCCGCCGCGCCCCCCGCCGCGTGATAGCGATGGTCGGCGACGACGAGGTCGGTGGTGCCGGTCACGAACTGCAGGCGCGCCTGCAACGAAAGCAGCAGCGAGCGCCGAAGCCAGTAACCGACCTCGGGCGCCAGATGAAAAAGCTGGGCCGGCGCCAGACGCGCGTGCGAGGTCATGACGTCGGCATTCAGATCGCCGGTGCCCGAAGCGACGCCGACACCGCTGCCCACCGCCATCGCGACCAGCCAGCGGCGTGTCGGCAGATCGCCTTCGTTGCTGTCTTCGCCTTGGCCGTCATCCCGGCGCTCCCCTCCCAAGGTGATGAGCAGTGGTGCTTCGACTGATCCGCGCGCAGCGACCACGGTCCCGTCGGCGTCCAGCGCCTCGACGAAATACAGGACATGGGCGCCGGCCGTGGCGCCGGACGGGATCTCTGCCGTGTACGATCCGCCACCCATCGATTTCATCGGGCGGCCCAAGAACTCGTCACCGTCTGCTTTGCGATAGGCGAGCACGATCCGATCGAACGTCAGCGCGTTTTGCACGGCGACGGTGATCAAGATGGCGCTGCGCCGTTTTCCTTCCTTGACCGGCGTATGAACCAGCGGCTCCGGCGCAGCCGCGTCCGTTTCGGCGCCCGGCGCGGCCGGCGCCGGGCCCGCGCCGGCCAGTGTGCGCGACGCCTCTTGAAAGGCCGACACCAATTCGGGCGACGCCAGGTTCGAATTGAGCGTGATCCCCGGTTGCAGCGCCAACGCCTTTCGAAACTCGGCGATGCCCGCCTGTCGCTGGTTCAGGCCGCCCACCAGCACGATGCCGTGGTGAAGAATCGTTCGCGCGTACAGCGGATGCTGCTGAAGACCAGCGCCAACACAAACGGCCAGCGCTTGCTTGATCGCCTGGCGCGCCTCTTCGAAATCACCGCGCTCATACGACGCCAGCGCCTCTCGGTTCAGCGCCGTGGCGCGGGCCACGGCGGCGTCGTTGGCGGTTGGCGCCCCCGCTGCCGCAACCATCGCCGATCCGCAAACAGCCACTGGCACAACTCCCAAAATCAGCGCCAGCGCCGCTGCCAGACCGACCGACCCGCCGGTTGACCACAGCGTCTTCCTGCGCAAAGAGAAATTCATGGGAATTCTCGGCGGGCGCGAGGGGTCCGGGCACCGTCCGAGCCGAATTCTCCTTGTATCACGGAATCTTATTGGCCGAATCGCTCTTGCCGACAAGTGGGGAACTGCGGTCAACAGGCCGACAGAAATGATGCTCTGAAAGGGCGCACCCCTTGCGGCGCCGCACAGGGTGATTAACTCAAAACCTGTTCACTCCAGGAACTCTCTTCCCTGAAACAGGATGGAAAGCCCATGGCAGCAAATGAGACCACTGACCCGAATGACCTGATGACCCCGAGCGACGCAGCCCGAATTCTGGGCTTGTCGGCCGACTCCGTTCGCGTGCTGTCCGACAATGGCCGGTTGCCGGCCATGCGGACCGTCAGCGGACGGCGGCTGTTCAAACGTGGAGACGTCGATCGCTTGGCCGCTCAGCGTGCTGCCCACGCCGAGGACGGAGCCAAGGCCGCCGCCTCGCGCGCGCCATAAGAGGCGAACACGGCGGCGAGCATTGATCGCTCGCCGCCAGGGGAGCTTGCGGCTGAGACGCGCTTGCTAAACTGGATCGGTGATCACCGATCCCCTCCCCCGTCAGACGGCCAAGCGCGACGCGCACCTGCGCAGCGATCGTCTGACCAGCTTGCCGTTGCCGCCAGGCGAACCTCTCCAGGCGGCGACGCAGGCACTCTCGACAGCCATGAGCGGCGGCCAGCTGCGCCCGGTGCGTGCGGTCTGCGCGGATCTTCTGGGTGTCCTGGCGCGGTTCTATGCGGTGGCGGTTCCCGATATCCGAGTGCTGGGCGTGCGGCCTCACGTGGTGACAAGGGGCGTCTGCACCTATCAGTTGTTCGGTGATTACACGCCGGCCACGCAGCGGATTCGCGTCTGGATGCGCACGGCCATCCGCGAGAAAGTCTCCAGCCCGAAGGCCCTGCTGAATACGCTGCTGCACGAGTTCTGTCACCATCTGGATGCGACGCACTTTGCCTGTCCCGACAGTCCGCACACACGCGGCTTCTTCACCCGCATCGATCATCTCTATCATCTGGCCCTGGGCACGCCCGCCGAGCGACGGCGCCCACTTCACTGGATAAAGCGGGGATCGGTCTGGACCATCGATTGGCGGCGATCGAGAACGCGCGACGCTTCACCGCCTGCTTCTAGCGACTGAACGCCAGCAGCCAGCTGACAGCGACGACAGCGGAGGCGGCAAGGCCGCCCGCCAGCTGCGGCCAGACGCCGGCGCGCTGACGAAGGGTCAACGCGGCCACGGTGCCGACGACGACGCCCACGCCCAGGCCAAACAGGTGGGCCAGAACATCGGCGTGCTCGCCCACACCCAGCATGGCGAACAGTGCCAGCCCGGCGCCGATCGGCAGCCAGGCTCGGCGCTTGAGCGGACCGAGGCGCCACCGGCGAATGAGCTGCAGACCGGCGAGAATTCCCAGCGCCGCGAACGTGGCAGTCGAGGCGCCCACGGAGTGATGGCCGGGCCCGTGTACTGCCGCGGTCAGCCCATTGGCCGCAGCCGCTGCCGCCACCATCAGGGCGGCGGCGATGCCAGGACCCAGCCAGCGACCAGCTGCGCCGACGAAGATGACGGTCGCCACCACGTTGCCAAACAGGTGCAAGAGATCGGCGTGCAGGGTCAGAGCCGTGATGGTCCGCCACCATTGCCCGGCAAGAATCGCCTGCGACGACGCTTCGCCTCTGGGGAACCAGGCCGTCGGGCTGACAGCCTCGCGCGGGCCGGTCAGCCCGTAACAGCCGACCAGCACCAGCGCCACCACGACACCCAGGAGGCTGGAGCGGGCGTCCGGGGGCGACGTCTCGATGGGAATGGCCGCCGCCTCGCTGTCATAAGTGTCGAGAGAGGATCGGGCGGCCCCTTCGTCGGCCGTGACGACGGTCAGCGCCCAGCCGCTGTCGGTTCGCTCCAGGCGGTAGCCGATGCCCGCCGCGGCCAGCACCGTGGCCCAATCGCCCGCCCGGGTGCTGTCGGCGGTCTCGCGGACCGTCGCCTGGGCTGCTGACGCGGGATCGATCATCCGCACAAGCCTAACTTGTCCCGTCCACCGGGGCCCTGCGTTGCATCTGGCGCAACAGGTGTTGACCGCCAGGTATCAGGCCTACGTCCGGGGCAGATGTCGGAAGCTTTCTTTTAACCACTTGAAATTACAGTAAAAATAGATATGCGACTATTTATTAGTAATCTAGCACACGCATTGCAGTTACCGGTTTCATCCTCAACACGACCTTCGACACCCCGGAGAAAAACAAGATGACCCGTAGCAACTTCGTTCTTTCAAATGCCCGCCGCCTGGCCATCCTTCTGGCCCTCCCGCTTTACGGCTGCGTCAATGACGTTGCTCCCGACACCGAGACATCGGACGTCGACCCTCTGCTCAATGCGGACAACGGTCTGGCTGCGGCGAACGGTCTCGGCACGATCAACGGCCTGGCGACCAGCAACGGCCTGGCGACCAGCAACGGTCTCGCCACCAGCAACGGCCTGACGGCGACCAATGGCCTGGCGACCAGCAATGGTCTCGCCACCAGCAACGGTCTCGCCACCAGCAACGGTCTGATGACCTTCGCCAGCGGCCGCACCATGGTCCAGTACCTGGCCAAGTGCGCTCTGCCCGCGGGCATGACGTTGATGAAGAAGGATCAGAACGGCGTCACCTATGCCTTCCCGGGCAGCGTTGGCCTGGCTCCCACCTGGTACACCGGTGCCTGCGATGCCGCCTGCCAGGAAAAGGTGACCTCCTGCCTGATGGCTCTTACCAATGGTAGTGGACGCCACGTCGCCGTCGAGCTGGTCTCGGCTGCGGCTGGCTTGACCATGGTCGGCCCCACGGGCGACGACGTCGAATATCCGAACCAAGAGGGAACGGTCTTCGGCAACATGTTCGTGTCGCCCCCTCAGATGTTCACCTGCACCGGCACCGAGTCGAGCAAAGCAGAGCAGGTCAAACGGTATTGCATCGACGGCTCCTGCACCACGCTCTTCACCAAGGTCGGCAGCTGCGCCAGCGCCTGCACCCAGACCTGCACCGTCGGCCCGGGCGGCAAGAACGTCTGCTCGGCCAAGAGCTGCAAGGACCCGAGCGGCAAGGTGTGGACGAGCCCCGTCACCGTCTTCCTGCGCAACAAGATGGAAGCCGGCAACATCGACGGCCAGTCCGGCGGCGTCACGACCGCTGGCCTCGGTTCCATGACCGGGCTCTTGAGCCTGGACAACGGTGACTGGGTGCAGATGAACGACGTCCAGTTCGGCACTGTCGCCGGCGCCATCAAGACGGCGCAAATCACCGCCTCCACGACCTCCGCGACGGTGAGCGGCCTCTCCGTCGACGTCCGTATCGATTCGGCGACCGGCCCGCTGCTGGGTAGCATCCCGGTGCACGGGACGGCCAACACCAACACCTACGTCGTCGACAGCAGCACCATCAACACCGCGGGCCTCACCGGCCGTCACAACGTCTTCTTCTCGGTGCACGGGTCGGGCATCCAGATGATCACCTTCTTCGAGCTGAAGTAGGTACCGGCCGCCCGGGGGCGGCTTGGTTTTTCCCAAGAGCGCGGCTTGATGCCGCGCTTTTGGCGTTTGTGGCACGCGCCGACCATGACGGATCAGTTAGTCTCGGCTGGTGCAGGTCACGCTGGCGTACGTCGACGGAACCATCGAGATCCGCGGGCTGGCGGCCAATCAAGCGGCGCCGTCGCCCGACTGTCGCTGGGACGCGCGAACCGCCTGCTATCGCGCCCCGGCCGTCGCCTACGCGTCGCTGCGACGGGCGCTGGCCCGCGCCACCGTCGACGTCGACG
>JAXDMH010000346.1:0-8763 GCA_034666225.1 Myxococcales bacterium | reverse complement strand
CCTGCCGGCCCTGCTGGAGCTGGCGCAGAACGCGGGGATCGCCGGGTTCACCACCAACCCGACCTTGATGCGCAAGGCGGGCGTGCGCGATTACCGGGCGTTCGCCCACGAGGTGCTGCAGCACATCCGGGAAAAGCCGATCTCGTTCGAGGTCTTCGCCGACGAATTCCCCGAGATGTCGCGCCAGGCGCGGGAGATCGCCACCTGGGGCGCCAACGTCTATGTGAAGATCCCGGTGACCAACACCCGGCGCGAATCAGCCGCTGCCCTGGTCAAGGCCCTGGCCTCCGACGGGGTCAAGCTGAACGTCACGGCGCTGTGCACGCTGGAACAGGTGCGCGAGACCGCGCAGGCGCTGAAGGGCGGGGCGCCGTCGGTGATCTCGGTGTTCGCGGGACGCATCGCCGACACCGGCCGCGACCCGGTGCCGCTGATGACGGAGGCCCTGCAGATCTGCCGGGAGGCCGACGCCCGCATCGAACTTCTCTGGGCCAGTCCGCGCGAGCTGCTGAACATCATCCAGGCCGCCGAGGTGGGCTGCGACATCATCACGGTGACGCCCGACCTTTTGAAGAAGCTGGAGCTGGTCGGCAAGGACCTGGCCGAGTTCAGCCTGGACACCGTGAAGATGTTCTACAAGGACGCCCAGGACGCCGGGTACAAGCTGTGAGCGGGCGACCTTCATGAGTGATTTCGTCCGGCTGTTTCTGGAGGAGAGCATTCGGGCCATCCAGGAGATCGACCAGGCGGCGGTCGACGCGGTGGCGATGGGCCTTTCGCGCGTGCGCGACGTTGGCGGACGCCTGTTCATCCTGGGCGTGGGCGGCTCGGCCGGTCACGCCAGCCACGCCGTCAACGACTTTCGCAAGATCTGCGGCATCGAGGCCTATACCCCCACCGACAACGTGTCGGAGCTGACCGCGCGGGTGAACGACGAGGGTTGGGACACCAGCTTTTCCGAGTGGCTGAAGGTGTCGCGGCTGAGCACGCGCGACGGCGTGCTGGTGTTCAGCGTGGGCGGCGGCAACCGCGAGAAGAACGTTTCGATGAACCTGGTGCTGGCCCTGGAGCTGGCCAAGCAGGTGGGCGCGTCGATCTACGGGATTGTCGGCAAGGATGGCGGGACCACCAAGCAGACCGCCAACGCCTGCGTGATCATCCCGACGGTGTCGCCTGATCGCATCACGCCGCACACCGAAGGGCTGTGCGCGGTGGTGTGGCACCTGCTGGTCAGTCACCCGGCGCTGAAGCGGGCCAACACCAAGTGGGAGTCGACCAAGTGAGCGACGACGGCGTGGGCCGCCTGCCACGCCAGCGATTCTTCATCGTTGGCGGGGCAGGGTTCATCGGCAGTCACTTCACCGATTTCCTGCTGGGCGATCCGGAGATCCCGGGCGTCACCCTTTACGACAATTTCTCGTCGGGACGGGAATGGCACTACGCCCAGCACGGCGGCGATGCGCGGCTGCGCGTCGTGCGCGGCAAGGTGGAAGACCTGGATGCACTGAGGCGGGCCATGGACGGCCACGACGTGGTCATTCACCTGGCCTCGAACCCCGACATCGCCCGCGCCGCCACCGAGCCCGACGTCGATTTCTGGCAGGGCACCGCGCTGACCCACAACGTGGTCGAGGCCATGCGCACCACCAGCGCGAAGCGGATCCTCTACGCCTCGGGCAGCGGCGTTTACGGGGATCTGGGCACGGTGGAGGCCGCGGAGGATCACGGTCCGCTGCGACCGGTGTCGACCTACGGCGCCAGCAAGCTGGCCGGTGAGGCGCTGATCTCCAGTTACGCCTTCATGTTCGGGCTGTCGGGTTGCGCCTTTCGCTTCGGCAACGTGGTCGGCCCGCGCCAGACCCACGGCGTCGGGTTCGATTTCGCGCGGCGATTGCTGGGCGACGGCAGCACGCTGCGCATCCTGGGCGACGGGTCGCAGAGCAAATCGTACGTCCACGTCAGCGACATCGTGCGCGCCGTGCTGACGGCGCACCTGAAGGCGGCGGGGCCGGCGGTCGACGCCCGCGGGCACCAGCCGGACCATCCCCATCCGTTCGCCGTCTTCAACGTCGCCACCGGTGACTACATCACCGTCAAGGAGATCGCCGACCTGGCCGTGGAGTGCGTGGGGCTGGCCCGCGAGTGCGTGCGCTATGAATTCACCGGCGGCGATCGGGGGTGGAAGGGCGACGTTCCGGTGGTTCGCCTCAACACCGATCGGATCAAGAGCCTGGGCTGGCAGTGCCAGATGACGTCGGGGGAGGCCCTGCGGGCGTCGATCCTGGCGATGATTCCTGAGATGAAGGGCGGGCGGATGTGACCGTCGAGGCGCCGGGCCTTCGGCGCGCCAGGACCAGAAAGCTCAGCGTCTCGTCCGGCTCGGCCAGGATGGGATCCAGAATCTTTGCCGCGACAGTGACACCGACCATCGACAGGCCGACGAAGGGCAGCGCCCAGTAGCGCACCGGCTTTGTGGTGGCCGTCTCGTGACCCAGCTTTCCCATCGCCTGGGCCAGCTGATTGACTCGCCCCACCCGAAACGCCAGATACGAGTTGATCTTGTGGCCGATGACGCTGCAAAGGCTTCCCTGCTGCTCGACCTCGACGATCTCCAGGCCGGCCTCGCCACACAGATGCGCCAATCCGTGTGAGCTGTATCGAAAATAGTCGTGCGGCTGTTCATGCAGCCGAAACTGGAAAGGCGCGTTCAAGATCAGCAGGCCGTCGTCCTTGAGGACACGAGACATTTCGGCCAGCAGGCGCGCCGGCTCGGGCGTGTGCTCCAGCACCTGGACGTTGAGGACCGTGTCGAAGGTGCCATCGGGAAAGGGGAGGCGTTTGCCGTTATAAGTGAAGTCGGGGGCAGGCCCGCTGGTGCCCGCGGACGTCGCCCCGAACGTATCCTCGTGCTCGATGCCCACGTACTCGGTCACGAAGGGACGGAAGATGGCCTCGTAGGGCCGATTGCCGCACCCGACGTCGAGAAGGCGGCCGCGGGCCTGCGGGGCCACCCGTTTCAGCGAGCGAACAACCAGGGACAGCTGAATATCGACCCAATCGGAGCCTTTTTTCATGAGGTCGGCCACCACCCGCTGCGGCAGCGACTTTTCTTCACGGGACATGGCGGCAGCATACAGGACCGACGCCGTCGGGCAGATGGACCTTTATTTTGGCAGGCGGATTTGCCAGACTCGGGCGGTTCTGACAGCAAGAATATCGCCAAATCCTGCGCCTAACCCCACTGGTCCGGCTGTCTCCCCTCGGGCCACCGCTGATCCTGAGGTCACCTTGCTCGTTCCGGCGGATGACGTCGTCGATCCCGAGTTTTCGATCGTCATTCCCGCTCTCAACGAGCAGCTCACCATCGCCGACTTCATCGCCTGGTGTCAGGAGGGGCTGCGCGCCGCCAACGTCAAAGGCGAGATCTTGATCGTCGACAGCTCGACCGATCGGACCAGCGAGATTGCCCTGGCCGGCGGGGCGCGGGTCCTGAAAACACCCAAGCGTGGCCTGGGGCGCGCCTATCTGGACGCCTTGCCGCATATCCGCGGGAAGTACGTGCTGATGGGCGATTGCGACTGCACCTACGACTTTCGGCAGATCGGCCCGTTCGTGGAAAAATTCCGGGCTGGGGCTGAATTCGTCATGGGGTCGCGCTTTCGCGGATACATCGAGCCGGGCGCCATGCCGCCCCTGCATCGTTACCTGGGGACGCCGGTGACGACGTTCATCTTGAACGTCATCTTCGGCAGCCGGTTCTCGGACATCCATTGCGGGATGCGCGGGATTACCAAAGAAGCTTTGCAGAAGATGGACCTGCGCTCGCAGTCCTGGGAGTACGCCTCCGAGATGGTGCTCAAGTCCGTTCACATGGACCTCATCACCGAAGAGGTCCCCATCCGGTTCCTCAAGGATCGCGAGGGGCGCCTCAGCCACCACAAGCGCTCTGGCTGGTTTTCGCCCTGGCAGGCCGCCTGGATCAACCTGCGGGCGATGTTCGTCTACGGTGCGAATTTCTTCCTCTACAAACCCGGCTTTATCCTGCTGTTTCTGGGGCTGCTGTTGACCCTGCCGTTGTCGTTTGGCTCTGTGGTCATCGGTCCCATCACGTTGTCGCTGCACTGGATGCTGCTGGGCGTGACGCTGTCCATTGTGGGGCTGCAGTGCGTGTACATGGGAATTCTGACCCAGGTGTTTTTTGATTACTCGGGCGAGCGATCAAAGCTTTGGTTCAAGCGCCTTCCCTATACGCGGACGGTGGCCCTGTCGGCGTTGTTGTTTGGCTGCGGCGGCGTCATGACCAGCTTGCTGGCGATGAGTTACCTGCGGCACAGCTATCGGCTGCCCGAGGAATCTTTGATCAACAACCTGGGCGTCACCGGTCTGTTGCTGATGATCGCTGGCTTCATGACGTTCACGTTCACTCTGCTTCTGCATTCGACCGCAGTGGCCCGGCGGCGCTGACCGTGCGCGCGGAGTCATTCGCCCAGAGCTATGAACCCAGCGTCGTCGACAAGTTCGGCGTGTGGTTGTCGGCGCGCCAGATCCGTCGCTGGGTTCCCAGCTTTCAAGGCCAGCGCGTCGGTGATTTCGGGTGCGGCTTTCACGCGTCGTTCACGCGGACCATCCTTGATGAAGTGGGGGCGGCCGTCCTGGTCGACGTGGCCCTGGCCGATGACCTCAAACAGATACCCAAGGTGACCCCCATCGAGGGCGGTCTGCCAGAGTCGCTGAAATCCTTGTCCGATGGCAGCCTGGACACCGTGCTCATGGTTTCCGTGCTGGAACACCTGCGAAAGCCGTTGGAGGCGCTGGCCGAGGTTCACCGGTTGCTGGTGCCGGGTGGGCGGTTCCTGGTCAATGTTCCCTCCTGGCGGGGCAAGCGGTATCTGGAGCTGGCTGCCTTCAAACTGGGGATGAGCCCGGCCAGCGAGATGGACGATCACAAGATGTACTACGACGTGCGCGACCTGTGGCCGTTGCTGGTCCAGGCGGGCTTCATGCCGCGGCAGATCAACTGCTTTTCGCACAAGTTCGGCTTGAACACCTTCGCGGTTTGCTCGAAAAAGGCCCAGGGACAGCAGGCATGAAGACCAGCGGCGCCAAAGGCGAACGCCAGGGTACCGATGATTGGGACACCCATTGGCGAAGCTATGCCGATTCAAACGCCGCCAACCCGGCGCAGGCCTATCGCCGTCGGTTGATCGTCGATGCTTTGTCTCTGGAGACGGCGTCGCCTCCGGTCCGGTTGCTGGAGTTCGGCAGTGGACAGGGTAATTTTGCTGCCGAGGTGGCCGCGGTTTTTCCCGACATCGAATTTTGCGGTCTGGACCTGGCCCAGGCCGGGGTGGACATCGCCCGCCGCAAGGTCCCTGGGGCGTCGTTTTTTCAGCAGGACTTCACCCAGCCCCTGACCATCCCCGAAAAATTCCATGGCTGGGCCACGCACGCCGTCTGCTCCGAGGTTCTGGAGCACGTCGACGATCCCGCCGGGGCATTGCGGAACATTCGGCGCTGCCTGGCGCCCGGTTGCAAGCTGGTGATCACGGTTCCCGCCGGTCCCATGTCGGCGTTCGATCGCCACATCGGACATCGGCGGCACTTCACGCCGTCGCTGCTCAGCGACACGCTGAAGGCAGCCGGTTTTTCAGGGGCGGAGCTTTGCGGTGCCGGCTTCCCGTTCTTCAACCTCTATCGCCTGGCGGTGGTCGCCCGGGGGCCGGCGTTGATCAATGATGCGGCCGGTGAGACAGGCGGCGGATTGCCGCTGTCGGCTCGGATCACCCTGCGCGTGTTCTCCTGGCTGTTCCGGTTGAATCGTTCGCGCGGCCGGCGGGGCTGGCAGCTGGTGGCCGTGGCCCGGGAGCCGGCAGGATCAGGAGTCGCTTCGTGATCATCGGTCGCAGCCCCTTGCGCATCTCCCTGGGCGGGGGAGGGACGGACCTTCCGTCGTACTACCGGGCCCACGGCGGGTTTGTCCTGTCGGCGGCCATCACCCAGTACGTTCACGTGACGATGAACCGCACGCCGCTGAAGGAGATGCTGCTGCGGTATTCGCAGATCGAGCGGGTCACCCGGGTGGACGACATTCGCCACCCCATCATTCGCGAGGCGCTGCGTCTGACGAAGATCAACGAGATCAACGTCGAGATCACCAGCATGGCCGATATCCCGGCGGGCACCGGCCTGGGCTCGTCCGGCAGCTTCACCACCTGCCTGCTGAAGGTGCTTCACAAGTACAAGCGGCAGTTCATTCATCCGCGTGAGCTGGCCGAGATGGCGTGCCACATCGAGATCGATCTTCTGTCCGAACCGGTGGGCAAGCAGGATCAGTACATCGCCTCTTTCGGTGGCGTGACGGCGTTCGAGTTTCGCGAAGATGGCACGGTCGACGCGCGGCCGCTGGGCGTCTCCGAGGAGACGCTGGACCTTCTGGAGGACAACCTGGTGATGGTGTCGACCGGCTTTTACCGGGCGGCCTCACAGGTGCTGAAGGAACAGGACGACCGCAGCAAGAAGAACGATCAGGCGATGATCGACAACCTTCATTACGTCAAGGAGCTGGGGCGGCGCAGCGTGGTGGCGCTGGAGTCGGGCGAGCTGAGCACGTTCGGCCGCATCATGCATGAGCACTGGCTGCACAAGAAGAAACGGTCCAGCCTGATGAGCAACCCCGACATCGATCGCTGGTATGACCTGGCCCTGGCCAACGGAGCCGTCGGCGGCAAGCTGATCGGCGCGGGCGGCGGCGGGTTTCTGATGTTCTACACCGAAGAAAAAGCCCGGTTGCGCAAGGCCCTGCGTGAGGCCGGCCTGATGGAGATCAAGCTGGGCTTTGATTATGAGGGAACGAAAATCCTCTGAGCCGGGCGCAGCGGTCGAGGGGGCTTCTTATCTCCGCGCTTCGACGCCTGCCTGGTTAGGACTGGCGCCGCTGGGCCGATACTGGACGCGCGCGCGCGCGTCGTGTTTCCGCGTCGATGCGACGCTGCCCGCGGCCACGCCCCGGCAGGAGTCCTGGGGTCGTGCCATCGCCGCGACGTCCACCTTCTGGATGTTGCTGGTGGCGTGCTGGGGCATCAACGGCTTCTTCCCCGACGGGCACTTTGCCGCCACGGCCGGGATCGGTACGGCGGCGCGAAACATGTGGTTGTTCAAGACGGTCTACCCGATCTTGCACAACACGCAGGCACCGCTTTACGGGTCGCCCTATTACATGCATCACCCGCTGGGTGATTTTTGGGTCGACGCGATTTTTCTGAAGATCTTCGGCGAGCACAACTGGGTGCTGCGGTTGCCGGCGGTTCTCTACAGCACGCTGAGTGTGGCGCTGGTGTATCGCATCGGCCGTGCGGCGTGGGGGCCGCTTCCGGGGGCGCTGGCCGCGTTCGCTTACGCCAGCCTCCCCATGACGATGGGGTTTTCCAATTTTCACGCCCTGGAAAATCCGGTGATCTTCGGGTGTCTTCTGTCGTCGTGGGGATACGCCCGCTTCGTTCAGACGGCCCGTGGCCGATTTGCCGCCGTCAGCATTGTGGGCCTGTTGTGGGCGGTCAATCACGACTGGGCGCCCTATCTGTGGGCGATCGCCTTCGTCGGCTGGCTGTTTGTTCGCGGCTTTGTGGTGTCGTCCGACTGGTTTGGACCGTTGCCACTGCGCGCCTTTGGCCGCTACTGGGGGCTGATGTGCGGCGCCGCCATGCTCTCTCTGGCGGTGACCATGGCCTTGATCATCGACTCAGGGAAGCTGAGCGAGCTGCTGGGCATGTACGGTTCGCGGGCTTCTGGAAACGGCACGCCCATCCGTCAGGTGCTGGCGGCGCGCCACGTCTGGATCGCCTTCATGTTTCCGGGGCTGGCGATTGTCCTGGGCAAGCTGGCGCTGCCGGTGATCATCGCGCGCGTCTTCATCAGACGGAACGAGCTGGAGATCCTGCCGCTGCCGATCCTGCTGATGGCCATCGTCCAGTATCTGCACTTCAAACAAGGCGCTGATATCCACATCTTCTGGCCGCATTATTTCGCGCCGTACTTTGCCCTGGGGATCGGGGCGCTGACCGCCAGCCTGACGGAGCTGCTGACCTGGGTGCAGACCCGGTGGCCGCCCCGCCAGCGCTGGTTGCATCGCCTGACGGCGCAGGCGTCGCCCCCCTGGGCGGCCGCCGCGGTGCTGGCGTTGCCGCTGCTGTTGATCGGGAAGGACGGGGCGTCGATGAATCGACTGGCTCACGAGACCGGCGGCCGCTTCAATTCGTCGATGATCCAGAGCGACCTGGACAAGGTCGCGGCGCTGCGCTGGTTTCTCCCCCAGCTGCGGCCAACCGACAAGATCGCGTTTCACAGTCCCCTCACCGTGCACTGGGCGCTGGACTGGGACCTGCGTCCCCACGTGCTGGTGCCGGGCCAGCCTGTCTCCAGTGGGGCTGCCGTCGCCCGTGTGCTGTTTGTCGATACCCGGTATGCCACGGCCGCCGACCTTCGGGACGCGGCCAAGAGTGGGCGCGTCATCGCCGTTGGCCACTACTGGATTGTCGATCGGGCGGCGCCATCGGGCCCGCCGTCGGGACCGCCATCCGGGCTTATCGAAGGCTATAGCTTCGCCGAGCGAGAGCCGCGACTCTGGGAATGGTATTTCGTCGACGGGACCGAACCGATCCGCAAGGTGGCGGCGGATCCCTGGGTCACCTGGGAATGGCGGACGTTGCTTGGCCAGGCAGCGCCTCTGCCGGCCGGTGAGCCACAAACCCTGGAGCAGATCCGGGT
>JAXDMH010000345.1:0-5640 GCA_034666225.1 Myxococcales bacterium | reverse complement strand
CGCGCCGGCCACATCCGCCGACGGAGAATCACCGACCATCACGGCGCGTTCCGGCTGGATGCCCAGGCGTTCGAGGGCCAGCAGAAAAATGCGCGGGTCGGGCTTGACCAGGCCGACCACCGCCGAGTCGACCACGGTGTCGAGCAGCGGCCGCAGCCCCGCGTTTTCCAGCATGGCTTCCACAGTGCCCTCGCTGTTGGAGACCACCGCCAGGCGACAGCCGGCGGCCCGCAGCCGGGTCAGCGACGATGCGACGCCGCTGCCCACGCGGCACCACACGTTCTGTTTGAGGTGCTGGCGCAGCACGATCTCCACGGCGCGATCCAGGGCATCGGCAGGTCCGGTGTATCCCGCCAGTTCCAGCGTTCGTCGAAACAGCCGCCCGAGGAACCGATTGCCGCCGTCGTCGTGGGTGCGGTGGACAACGCCCAGCGTTTCGCGCAGCTCGGCGCGCAAGGCGCCTTCCGCGCGTTCGATGGCGCCCCCATCAATGGTCACTCCGGCCTGCGCCGCGTGAGCCGCGATCTGCGGACCGTCACAGAAGGTCAGGGTGAACCCGACGTCCAGAAGAATTGCTTGTGGCAACGGATCGAACAGCATGCGATCCACGGTATATACGTCGCCATGGTGAGGCTCAATCGGATCTACACGAAGGCCGGCGACGGCGGACAGACCCGTCTGGCCAGCGGCGAGAAGGTCGACAAGAACTCCGGACGCATCGAGACCTACGGCACCGTGGACGAGCTGTCGTCCTGCCTGGGGCTGGCGCGAACGGCGCTGCGTGCGGCGGGCGCCCCGGAGGGCGCGGTCGAGCTGGATCTGGTCCTGCGACGCATTCAGAACGAGCTTTTTAATCTGGGCAGCGACCTGGCCACCACGCCCGCTCACCGGCATCCCCAGCAACCGGTCATCGAGGAGCGGCACGTCCAGGCCCTGGAACGCGAGATCGATCAGTGGAACGAGTCGCTGCCCGAGCTGCGCAGCTTCATCCTCCCCGGGGGCGGCTGGGTTGCATCGTATCTGCACCTGGCGCGCACGGTCTGCCGACGCGCCGAGCGCCTGCTGGTGACGCTGATGCGCACCGACGAGATCAGCGCCCAGGCCCTCCCCTACCTCAATCGCCTCTCAGACGCCCTGTTCGTCATGAGCCGCCATGCCTCGCGCCTCTACGATGAACCCGAGCCCCTCTGGGAACCCGAAAAAACCTAGAGCTGCAAGGCGAGCGAAGCGAGCGTCACAGTTGCAGCGCCAGGCCGGCGTTCACGTCGATGTTGAACGTGAAGTTCGAGAAGGCCAGCAGCGTGTTCACGCTCAGCACCAGACCAAAGTTCTTGCTGAGGTTGTAAAGGATGCCACCGCCGGGGCCGACCAGAACGGGTCCTGCCGCCACGGTGTCAACGCAGGTTTCGTTGCCCAAGGTGCCACAGTGCCTTTGCAGCTTGAACGGCGCCACGTGCCGGATCTGACCACCGCCCGCCGCTAACCCAACGAACGGACGGATCTGCTGATTTCCGAAGAACCAGGTCACCTTGGCCAGCACGGCGATGGCGCCGTTCGCTGGTGCGCAGTCATAGTCGCCTCCGCAGACGCCCGCGTAGGGATCCTGATTGGCTCCCATGCCGGGAGGCAAGCCCTTCCTGTCGCTGGGCAGCTTCAACGAATTGGCGCCCGTCACCAGCTGAAATCGCCCCTGAAGCGACAGCATCAGATTCGGCCGCAGGAAATAGCCGATCTCGGGCGCGACATGCCCCAGCTGGGCCAGGGCGAACCCGGGCGGGTCGACCTTGTCGGCGGCGTTGACCTCTCCGTTGCCGGTCATCCAGCCGAAGCCTGAGCCCAGCTGCAGACCGACGTAAAATTTGGCCGCCCCCGCTTCCTCTTCGTCCTCGCCCTTTCCCGGCCGCTTCTCTTCGCTGCCCGCGCCCTGCAGCGTGACGATGATGGGATCGGCGACCGAACCCTTGGCGGAGATCGGTTGCCCGTCCTTGCCCTGCGCCTCGATATAATAAGCGACCAGGTTGCCGGCCGTCGCCGACGCCGGAATTTCGCCCGTGTATTTCCCCTCGCCCGACGATTTCATCTCGCGGCCCAGAAAGTCCGAGGCGCCGTCCGGTCGATAGGCCAGGACCACCTTCTCGGCGCCCGCCGACGGATCCAGGGTCGCGGTGATGTTGATGGCGCTGCCCTGCGGAGCCTGTGTCACCGGATCGTGCGAAAGCGTCTTGCTTTCGCCCGTCGACACCGGTCCCGCCTTCTTGTCTGAGCTGACCGGCTCGGCCTTGTCTCCGACGCCGCCGGCCAGCGCCTCGTCAAAGGCTGCCTGAATTTCCGGATTGGCCAGACTCTTTGTCAGACGAATGTCCGGTTGAATCTCCAGCGCCTTGCGAAACTGCTTCAGCGCCAGCTCCTTTTGCTTGAAGCCGGCGAAGATGACGATGCCCAGGTGAATGTGCGTGCGCGCCTTGATCGGGTGCTTGTCCAGTCCGGACGAGGCGCAAAGATCCAGCGCCTCCTTCAAAATCTTGCGCGCCTCTTCGAAGTTGAGGTTTTCGTACTCCTCGATTGCCTTCTTGTTCATCTTCGTGACGCGCGCAACGGCGTCGGCGTCATCGGCGAAGGCGCGGGCGGAATTCGCGGTCAGCCATCCCAGAACCAAAAAAGCAGCGACCAACCGAAGGACCCGAGTCGCGTGACCGTTTCGCATTGTTCGAGGCACTCCTGCCAACCGCACAAGATGTTTGATGAACTCGGGTTGCACGGGCGAGTAAGCTGGCGGCCACTGTAGGCGACTGGCGAAAGGAAATCAAACCCTCGAGAGGCGCTTGGCCAGGGCGCTTACGTCCCCTCATGCTCGAAAGCGCAGCAGCATAATCCCGGATCGCGCCGTATAATGGCGAAATGGCGATGCCACGGGTCATTCCCTGGGGTTTGTTCGCGGCGGTCCTGGCAGGGACCGGCGCGCTTTGGCACGGACTGCGGCCGGTCTCACCGGCGCAGCGCCCCGAACCGACCGCGGCCGAACGTGCCGAGGCGGCGGGCCTGCATCCGACGCGGTTGATCGTCGACTTCCGAGACGACGTCTCGTCGCAGTTCCTGGCGGCCACCCCTTACAAGGAAGAGCCCATCAGCGATTATTCGGCGATCGATCGCCTGTACCGCATCGATTTCGCCAGCGCCGACGAAGCCGCCGCCGCCGCACGGACGCTGGCCCGCGATCCGCACGTGGAGAGCGTCGATTACGATTCCGACGCGGTCATTCCACCCAACGAAGCCATCGCGCTTGGTCCCACGTCGCTGGAGTCGGAATGCGGTGGCTCCGGTGGCAAATCGACCGACGGCGGCAAGCCGGCCGACGGTTCCGACCCGGCGGCCTTCCCCAACGATCCCTGCTTTCGTTACCAGTGGCATCTGCGCCAGATTGGAATGCCCGAAGCGTGGAAGCTCGGTCGTGGCGCCGGCGTTGTCGTGGCGGTCATCGACACCGGCGTCAGTCGCGTGGCCGATCTGGCCGACACCAGCTTTGCGCCCGGATTCAACTTCATTGGCAACAACGCCAACGCCGACGATGACCACGGGCACGGCACCCACGTGGCCGGCACCATCGCCCAGGCGACGAACAACGGCCGCGGGGTGGCCGGCGTGGCGTTCGGTGCGACCATCATGCCGATCAAGGTTCTGTCGGCGCGCGGTTCGGGATCCATGGCCGGCATCGCCCAGGGCATCCGCTGGGCCGCCGATCACGGCGCCCAGGTCATCAACATGAGCCTGGGCGGTCCCTTCCCCGTCGGCACCATCAACAGCGCCGTCAAATACGCGCGCAGCAAGGGCGTCACGGTGGTGGCGGCGGCCGGCAACGACGGCAGCGGGCGGGTCGGCTATCCAGCGCGGTACCCCGGCGTCATCGCCGTGGCCGCCACGCAGTTCGACGAGACCACCACCTTCTATTCCAACTGGGGGCCGCAGATCGACATCGCCGCCCCGGGCGGCAACGTCCGCGTCGATCAGAACGGCGACGGCCAGCCGGACGGCGTTCTGCAGCACACCATCGTGCCCGGCGACACCTCCCGGACTGACTATCTATGGTTCATGGGCACCTCGATGGCGTCGCCCCACGTGGCCGGCGTGGCGGCTCTGATCGTGGGCGCCGGCATCCGCAAGCCCGACGCCGTCGAGCAGGTGCTGCTGGACACCGCCCGCAAGCCGAAGACCAAGGACAGCGGCGCCGCCGGCGCCCTTCCCGCGATGAACCAGGGGCGCATCGACGATCACTATGGCGCTGGCGTCGTCGACGCGGCCGCGGCGCTGCGCAAGGTGCGCGCCGGGCGCGGCGCGGGCGAGCTGAGCATCGGTTGCAGCCTGGCCATGCTGGGCATCTGCCTTCTGCGTCGGCGCGGACGTCCCACGGACAAGCTGGGACTGGGATTCGCCGCGGCCCTGGTGGCCGGGTCGTCGGGGCTGTTCTTGTTGCCGTTCTTTTTCGGCGGGGCGCCCAACGCAGCGCTGACCGTGCTGTCGTCCGGGTTCACCATGAACATCTCCAACCTGCTAGGCCCGGCAGCCTATGGCAATCCGCTCCTGTGGAGCGCGATCGCCCCGCTGGTGTTGACCGTGCTCTTCTACGGCGTGGGCCGCCTGCGCCCGCTGCTGGCCGGGTTTGGTTTCGGCATCGCCGGCACGCTGCTGTTCGCGGCGCTGGCCGGGATCGTCGACGTTCGTTACGTCCCCGATTTTCTCGATCGCTTCTGGCTGGGCGCCCACGCCACGGTGGCCGCCATCTTCGCCACCGCCGTCATCCGCAAGTAACGCGCGTTCGGCTTTAGCTGCCGCGCTTGAGCTCGGTGAGGACGGACTTGGCGACCGCTTTCAGCGTGTCGAACACGCCCACGCCGCTGGTCGCGCAGGCTTCGAACTCCTGCACCTTGGTCGGGTTCAGGACGTTTCGCAGCTGATCCAGCGGCGCTGCGTTGGGCAGGTCGCGCTTGTTGTACTGGATGACGTAGGGGAGCTTGTCCAGGTCGTAACCCTGCTCGGTCAAGTTGAGGCGCAGGTTGTCCAGCGATTCGATGTTCGCCTCCATGCGCTCGATCTGCGAATCAGCGACGAAGACCACGCCGTCAACGCCCTTGAGGATCAGCTTGCGGCTGGCGTCGTAGAACACCTGGCCCGGCACGGTATAAAGGTGAAACCGCGTCTTGAAGCCGCGAATTTCCCCCAGCGACAGCGGCAGGAAATCGAAGAACAGCGTCCGTTCCGTCTCCGTCGCCAGGGAGATCATCTTCCCCTTCGCGTCGGGGCTGGTCTTCGCATAGATGTATTGCAGGTTTGTGGTCTTTCCGCACAAACCCGGTCCGTAATAGACCAGCTTGCAGTTGATCTCACGCGACGAGTAGTTGATGAAACTCATGCGTTCATCAATCTCGTGTTTCAGTCATTGAAGAGGTTGTCGATATCGCTGTCGGTGATTTCGGTGAGAATCGACGGCTGACTCTTGGCCGCCGCCTTCTTGGCCACCTGTTCGAAGAGGCGCGCCATCTCGTCAGACGATTTTTTCACCCGCAGGCGAACCAGCCCCAGCGATGACCGCTCGTCGAAGAGGACCACCAGGATGGCCCGGCCGCCCACCAGGGTGATGTGCACGTG